>NZ_OZ060382.1:0-300000 GCF_964058995.1 Buchnera aphidicola (Chaitophorus populicola)
TTATAAACAAAAAAAAAAATTAAAAATTATAATTTGTTAAATAATATAATATTTTTTATGAACATTTTTTTTAATTATAATAATAATTTATTTATTTATTTATTTATTTATTTATTTATTTATTTATTTATTTTTATTTAATATTTTTATAATTATTTAATTCTTTTATTTTTATTTTTTATTCTTTAATAGATAATAAATGTATAAATATATGTAAATATGTATAAATATATGTAAATATGTATAAATATATGTAAATATGTATAAATATATGTAAATATGTATAAATATATGTAAATATGTATAAATATATGTAAATATGTATAAATATATGTAAATATGTATAAATATATGTAAATATGTATAAATATATGTAAATATGTATAAATATATGTAAATATGTATAAATATATTTAAATATGTATAAATTTTTGATATAAATACATAAAATATACAGGAATAATATTTTGGATCATAATACTACATACAAAAAATTTTATGATGTTATTATTATTGGTGGAGGACATGCTGGAATTGAAGCTTGTTTAGCATCTTCTAGGCTAGGTTGTAAAACTTTACTTTTAACACAAAATATTAAAAATTTAGGATGTTTGTCATGTAATCCTGCTATTGGTGGTATTGGAAAAAGTCATTTAGTTAAAGAAATTGATGCTTTAGGTGGATTTATGGGTATTTTTGCTGATCAGGCAGGTATTCAATTTCGTGTTTTAAACTCTAAAAAAGGACCAGCAGTACGTTCTACTCGTGTTCAAGTAGATCGTCAAATTTATTCAAAAATTGTTAAAAAAATTTTATTTTCTCAAAAAAATTTATTAATTTTAGAGCAAGAAGTAATTAATTTTATTTTTAAAAAAGATAAAATTATTGGTGTTTTAACATATGATCATATAGAATTTTTTTCTAGATCTATTATTTTAACTACAGGTACTTTTTTAAATGGCCAAATACATATTGGAAAAAATAATTTTTCTGGAGGAAGAATTAATGATAAATCTTCAATTATTCTTTCTGAAAATTTAAAAAAATTACCTTTTCGTATGAATCGTTTAAAAACAGGAACACCTCCTAGATTAGATAAAAATAGCATTAATATACAAAATTTAGAAAAACAATCTGGAGATTTTCCTATTCCTTTTTTTTCTTTTTTAAATAATAAAGATGATATTCTTAAACAAATTTCATGTTATATTACATATACTAATTTTCATACGCATCAAATTATTAAAGATAATATTCATTTAAGTGCAGTTTATTCAGGAAAAATTTCAGGTATTGGTCCTCGTTATTGTCCATCTATTGAAGATAAAGTATTAAGATTTTCTGATAGATCTCGACATCAGATTTTTTTAGAACCAGAAGGTTTAAAAAGTAATATAATATATCCAAATGGAATTTCTACTAGTTTACCTTTTTCTATTCAAAAAAATTTTATTAAAACTATTTCAGGGTTAGAAAATGTTAAAATATTATCACCAGGTTATGCAGTAGAATATGATTATTTTAATCCTCAAGATTTGAATTTAACTTTAGAATCTAAATTTTTTTCCGGATTTTTTTTAGCTGGGCAAATTAATGGTACCACAGGTTATGAGGAAGCTGCTGCTCAAGGATTAATAGCTGGAATTAATGCTGCTGCTTATGTATTTCAAAAACCTTTCTGGTATCCTAGAAGAGATCAAGCTTATATCGGTGTTTTAATTGATGATTTATGTACAAAAGGAACTAAAGAACCTTATAGAATTTTTACTTCACGAGCAGAACATAGATTATTTCTTCGGGAAGATAATGCAGATTTAAGATTAACTCAAATTGGACGAGATTTAGGTTTAGTTGATAAATATAGATGGATTCGTTATAATGAAAAATGTGAAAATATTATAAATGAAAAAAAATATATCCATTCAATACAAATTAAATCTCATACTTCTTTTTTTAAAAAAATTAAAAAAAAATTTTCTATTTCTATTTCTTCTTCTAAAATATCTTTAAGTGATCTTTTAAAACGACCAGAAATTACTTTAGAAAAATTAATTAAATTAGGTGTTTATAAATCTAATATTTTACATGATTTAGAAGCTTTAAAACAAATTGAAATTCAACTAAAATACGAAGGTTATATTTATAGACAAAACAAAGAAATTAAAAAACATATTAAATATGAAAATTTATTTTTATCTTCTGAGATTAATTATGATAAAATTAAAGGTTTATCAAGTGAAGTTATTAGTATATTAAATTTTAGAAAACCATCTTCTGTAGGACAAGCTTCTCGTATTTCTGGTATTACTCCTGCTGCAATATCAATATTGCTTATATATCTTAAAAAAAAATATTTATATAATAAATAATTTATTTATAAAAAAATATTATATGATATATATTTAAATCATATTATTAAAAAAAAAAGATATTTTTAATTATAAAATTAAAATTAATGAATTAAATATTAAAGAATTCATTTAATAAATTTTTTATTTTTTTTTGTGTTAAATTTTTTGTTAGAATATTTAATAATTTTATTTTTAAATTTATTTTTAAATTATGGAAAGGTTAGAATTATAATGTTTTCTAGAATTACATTTCATTCCAAAGAATATATTCATCATCATTTAAAAAATTTTCAATTTGATCTCAAAACTTTTAAAATTTTAAATTTAGAACATAATAGCACTAATTTTTTTATTTTAAATCTTGATTCTATTTTTTTTTCATTTTTTTTAGGGTTTATTTTTTTGCTTTTTTTTTATTATATCTCTATAAATTTAAATGTAGGAGTACCTGGAAAACTACAATCTATTGTAGAGATTTCTGTTGATTTTGTTGATAAAAATATTAAAGATTTATATCCTTATAATAGAAATTTTTTAATTGCTCCTTTATCTTTAACAATTTTTATTTGGATATTTTTAATGAATTCTATGGATTTATTACCTATAGATTTCATACCTATTTTTTGTCGATATTTTTTAAATATTTCTAATATTAGAGTAGTACCTTCAGCAGATATTAATATTGTTTTTTCTATGTCTTTTAGTGTGTTTTTTTTAATTATCTATTATAGTATTTTAAATAAAGGTTTAAAAAAATTTTTTAAGGATTTATTTTTTCATCCTTTTAATCATATTTTTTTTATTTTTTTAAATTTTTTTTTAGAATCTATTTCTCTTTTTTCTAAACCAATTTCTTTAGGATTAAGATTATTTGGTAATATATATGCAGGAGAAATGATTTTTATATTAATTTCAGCATTGTTACCGTGGTGGTTACAATGGATTTTAAGTGTTCCTTGGGCTATTTTTCACATTTTAATAATTTTTTTACAATCTTTTATTTTTATGGTTTTAACTATTATTTATTTATCTATGACAGATAAAAAAAGATGATTATATTAAATAATTATTATTTAATAATATTGGAGATTTAAAAAGATGCATAATATTGATATGAATTTTGTATATTTAGCTGCAGCAATTATGATTGGATTAGGATCAATTGGAGCTGCAATAGGTATTGGTATATTAGGAGGAAAATTTTTAGAAGGTGCTGCAAGACAACCTGATTCTATTCCTATTTTAAGATCTCAATTTTTTATTGTGATGGGATTAGTAGATGCTATTCCGATGATAACTGTAGGATTAGGTTTATATATGATTTTTGGAATTTCTTAATTTAACTAATTTTAATAATTAATTAATTTTAATTATATTTTTATAAAAAAATTTTTAAAAATTTTAGTTATAATAAAAAAAATTGTTAAGAAATGAATTTTATTTAATGGAAACAATAAAGTTTATGAATATAAACGCAACTATTTTTGGACAGTCAATTTCTTTCATTTTTTTTGTATTTTTTTGTATGAAATTTATTTGGCCAAACGTAATAAGTGTTATTAAACAAAGACAAAAAAATGTACGTAAAGCAATTTTACTAGCAGATCAAAAAAATAAAAAATATATTCACATTAAATGTAAAATTGCAAAAAAAATTCTTGATTCTAAAAGAAAATCTATTGATATAATTCGAAAAGCAAAATTAGAAAAAGATATTATTATAAAAAAATCTATTAAACAAGCATTACTTGAAAAGAAAAAAATTTTAAAACAAGCTAAATCTGAAATTCTTATAGAAAAAATGCAAGTTAAAAGAAAATTAAAAAAACATGCTGTTTTTTTAGCTATTCAGATTGCACAAAAAATTATACAAGAAAAAATTACAGAAAAATATATAAATGAATTAATTAAGAACTTACCATCTAATTTAAAAGGTTTTAAATTATGATTTGTAAAAAAGAATTAGCTGATATATATGCAAAATCTATTTTTAAGATTGCGTTAAAAAATAATAATATTAATCGTGTAAAGAAAATCTTGTTTTTAATATCTTATATTATTTGTCATAAAAAAATAAAAAGTTTTTTTTCTCAATATTCTGATCCTATAATTTCATATAAAATTTTTAAAAGTTTATTATACAATCTTAAAATGTATAATTATGAAAAAAATTTTTTAAAAATATTGATTGAAAATAAGAGATTATTTTTATTAAATAAAATTTATATAGCATATAATTCTATAAAAAATAAATATAATAAAAAAATATTTATAGTTATTCAGTCATCGCATATTATGAATAATATACAAAAAAATAAAATTAAATGTTTTCTTAAAAAAAAAATATTTTCAAATATTAAATTTAATTTTATTGTAGATCAAAATTTAATTGGTGGGTTTAGAATTTTAATTAATAATTTTTTAATTGATTTATCTATTAAAAATAATTTAACTTATTTAAAAAATTTTTTACAAACATAAGAGAAAGTGCTATGCAGATCAATTCTGTAGAAATTTCTAAAATTATTGAAAAAAGAATTATGGATTTTAAAATTCAAAAAAAAATTTATAATGAAGGAGAAGTAATTTCTGTTATAGATGGAATAATTAGAATTTATGGATTATGTAATGCTATGCAAGGAGAAATGTTATCTTTATCTAAAGATAAATATGCTATTGCTTTAAATTTAGAAAAAGAAATTGTAGGTGCAGTTGTACTAGGTTCTTTTCAAAATATTTATGAAGGGATGAAAGTAAGATGTACAGGTCGTATTTTAGAAATTCCTGTAGGGAATAATTTTTTAGGTCGTATAGTTAATGCTTTAGGAATACCTATTGATGGAAAAGAACCAATCAAAAATGATGGATATTTGCCTATAGAAAATGAAGCTCCTGGAGTAATTGATAGAGAAAAAATTAATGAACCAATTCAAACTGGTTATTTATCTATTGATTCTATGATACCTATTGGTAAAGGTCAAAGAGAATTAATTATTGGTGATAGAAAAACAGGTAAAACATCTTTAGCTATTGACACTATTATTAATCAAAAAAACTCTGGAATTAAATCAATATATGTCGCTATTGGACAAAAAATTTCTACTATTTTAAATATAGTAAAAATTTTAGATCATTATAATGTTTTAAAAAATACAGTAATTGTTGTTGCTTCTTCTGCTGAGTCTGCTTCTTTACAATATTTATCTCCATATTCTGGTTGTTCTATAGGTGAATATTTTCGTAATAAAGGTGAAGATGCTTTAATTATTTATGATGATTTATCTAAACATGCAATTTCATATAGACAAATTTCTTTATTATTAAAAAGACCACCTGGTAGAGAAGCTTTTCCTGGAGATATATTTTATTTACATTCTAGATTATTAGAAAGATCTGCGAAAGTTAATAAAAAATATGTTCAAATTTATACAAAAAATCTAGTTTTAAATAAAACAGGTTCTTTAACAGCTTTACCTATTGTAGAAACGCAATCAGGAGATGTCTCTTCTTTTATTCCGACAAATATTATTTCTATTACAGATGGTCAATTATTTTTAGAGTCTAATTTATTTCATGCAGGTATACGTCCTGCAGTAAATTCTGGAATTTCTGTTTCACGTGTAGGGAGTTCAGCTCAATCACAGATTATTAAAAAATTATCTAGTGGAATTAGAACAACTTTAGCACAATATCAAGAATTAGAATCTTTTTCACAGTTTTCTTCTGATTTGGATATATCTACAAAAAATCAATTAATGATTGGTAAAAAAATTATTGAATTATTAAAACAAAATCAGTATCAACCTTTGTCTATTGGTGAGCAAGCAATTTTATTATTTTCTATTGAAGAAAGTTTGTTAAATAATATTAAATTAAAAAACATATCTTCTTTTAAAGATAAATTATTATTTTATATGCGTAAAAATTTTTCTACGTTATTAAAAGATATAAATAAAAATCGAATATATACTTTAGAAATAAAAAAAGAATTTAGAAATTTAATTGAAAAATTTAAAAATAAATATGATTTAATGGAATAAAACATATAAAATTTTTATATAGGTCGTTATATTATGTTTAATAAAAAAGATATACAAAAAAAAATTCATAGTATTACTAATACAAAAAAAATTACTAAAGCTATGGAAATGATTTCGATTATTAAGATGAAAAAAGTAGATAAAAAAATAAAAAAAATATTTTATTATTTTAATACTCTTAAAGAGATTATTAAAAAAATAATTTATTTATCACAATCTAAAAAACAAAAGAATATATTTACTTTTCCAAAAAAAATTAAAAAAATTGCTTTTATTGTAGTTTTTACAAGTAAAGGTTTATGTGGGGGATTAAATCATAATTTATCAAAAAAAATTATTCCTTATTTAAATAATTTATCTTTAAATAAAGTTGTTTATAAGTTAATTATATTAGGTAAAAAAGAAATAAATTTTTTAAATCAATTTCAAAACGATATTAAAATATATGATAATAATTTTTTTAAAAATTTAAATTATTTACATTCAAGTAAAATTTCTAAAATTTTATTTTCTGATTATAAATTTAATAAATTTGATCAAATCTTAATTGCTTTTAATAAATCTCAAAATAAAATTAATTATAAACCAGTTATAGAAACATTACTTCCTATTTCTTTAAAAGATAATAACCAAATAAATAGAAATTCTTGGGATTATGTTTATGAATCTAATATAGATTTATTATTAGAAAATTTATGTAATCAATTTTTTAATATTAAAATTTACTATAGTATTTTAGAAAATTTACTTACTGAATATTCTTCTCGTGTAATAGCTATGAAGAATGCTACTGAAAATAGTACTGATTTAATTAAAGAGTTACATTTAATTTATAATAAATTACGTCAAGATAACATTACCCAAGAATTAACTGAAATAATTTCAGGAGCATCAGCAGTTTTAATGGATTAAAAAAATTATATTGAGGTTGAATAAATATATGTTTTTTGGAAAAATTGTGCAAATAATAGGACCAGTTGTAGATGTAAAGTTTTCTCAAGGAAATTTACCAACTATTAATCATATTTTAGAAGTACAAAATGAAAAAAATTTATTAATTTTAGAAGTACAACAACATATTGGCTCTAAGGTTGTAAGGACCCTTGCTATGGGTTCTTCAGACGGAATCAAGAGAGGATTATTAGTACGTAATTTAAAACATTCTATTAAAGTTCCAGTAGGTAAATTTACTTTAGGTAGAATTATTAATGTTTTAGGTTATCCTATAGATAATCGAGGTCCAATTTTTAATAAAAAAAATATTTCTAAATCAGAATATTGGGAAATTTATCGTAAACCTCCGTCATATGAAGAACAGTCAAATACAAATGAAATTTTAGAAACAGGGATTAAAGTTATTGATTTACTTTGTCCTTTTGCAAAAGGTGGAAAAGTAGGTTTATTTGGTGGAGCAGGAGTAGGAAAAACAGTTAATATGATGGAATTAATAAGAAATATTGCTATTGAGCATCAAGGTTATTCTGTTTTTACAGGAGTAGGTGAAAGAGTACGTGAAGGAAATGATTTTTATAATGAAATGAAAGATTCAAAAGTTATTAATAAAGTATCTTTAGTTTACGGGCAAATGAATGAATCTCCTGGTAATAGATTTAGAGTGGCATTTACAGGATTAACTTTAGCAGAAAAATTTCGAGATGAAGGCAAGAATGTTCTTTTATTTATTGATAATATATACCGATATATATTAGCTGGAACAGAAGTTTCATCTTTATTAGGTAGAATTCCTTCTGCTGTAGGGTATCAACCTACGTTGTCAGAAGAAATGGGAATATTGCAAGAACGTATCACATCTACTAAAACTGGATCTATAACTTCTATACAGGCAGTATATGTTCCTGCAGACGATTTTACTGATCCAGCTCCTGTTGCTACTTTTGCTCATTTAGATTCAACAATTACTTTAAGTCGAAAAATTTCTTCTTTAGGTATATATCCGGCTATTGATCCGTTAAATTCTACCAGTAGTTATTTAAATCCTTTTATAGTAGGAGAAGAGCATTATAATACTTCAAGACGTGTTCAGTATATTTTACAAAAATATGAAGAATTAAAAGATATTATATCTATACTTGGAATGGATGAATTATCTGAAAACGATAAATTACTTGTTTCAAGAGCGCGTAAAATACAAAAGTTTTTATCTCAACCTTTTTTTGTAGCAGAGGTTTTTACTGGATTTCCTGGTAAATATGTAAATTTACAAGATACTATTTTAGGATTCAAAGGTATTTTAGATGGTTTATATGATTATATACCTGAAAATTTTTTTTATATGATAGGATCAATTGAAGAAGTTGTAAAGAAATTTGAAAATAATAAGGTTTAGTTTAAATAATATTTTAGGATTAAATTTATGTATTTGAATTTAAATATTTTTAGTTTAAAAAAAACAATTCTTTTTTCTAAAAAAATTAAATCTATTTGTGTTCCAGGAGAAAAAGGTTATTTAAGTATTTATATTAATCATATTCCATTATTAACTTTTTTAAATCCTGGTTTAGTTATCATAAAAAAAAAAAATAAAATTTTAGAATATTTTTTTATTTTAAAAGGTATTTTAGAAATTCAATCTAATACAGTTAATATATTGACAAATAAATATTGTATAAATATTAAATATTTAGATAAATTTATATTAATTAATAAAAAAAATAAGATTAAGAATATATATTTAAAAAATAAAAATATTAAATTTTTAAATAAAATAAAAAAAAAATATTATATAATCTTAGAACAATTAAAATGTATTACTAAATTTGAAAGAATAGAAAAGATAAAAAAATAAAAAATTATTATATCTATTTTAGCGGCGGTATATATAATTTTTTATCCTGCCGCTAATATTTTTAATATATAATATTTATTGAACGAAAAAAATTTAAAAATCTATATTTTCTGCTTTAAGTGCATTTTTTTGAATAAATTTTTTTCTAGGTTCGACTGAATCTCCCATAAGAATATTAAATAATTTATTCGAATATACAGCATCTTTTATTTTGACTTGTATCATTCGACGTGTTTTTGGATTCATAGTAGTTTTCCATAATTGTGATGGATTCATTTCTCCTAATCCTTTATAACGTTGTACAAAAAATTTTTTTTTAGATTGATGCATAATCCATTTAAAAGATGATTCTAGATTTTTAAATAATATTTTTTTATTTTTTTGCGTAATATATGTTTTATTTTTCTTAAAATACTTTAACATATGTTGTATAATTAATATTTTTTTATAAATTTTATTTTTTATAAAATCATATGTAATACGATAACTTTTTATATTTCCATATATTTTAATGTATATATACAAATCATAATATTTTTTTTTAATATTTTTTTTAATTTTATATGAATATATTGAATTATTTTTGTTTTGTATATTTAGTTGAAAGATAATTTTTTTTGCCCAAGAGTTAATTTTTTCTTGATTTTTAAAATTTTTTATAATTTTTTGATGAATTAACATTTTTAATATTTTTTGAAATATTTTAGGATATTTTTTATGTATAATTTTTTTTATTTTAATATATTTTTTAATAGTGTTTTTAAATTTATTTAAATCAGATATATTAAATTTTTTTGTTTTACTGATAATTTTTATTTTTTTTAAAGCAGTGTTAACTTGATATTTTTTCATTGAAATATAGTTTTTTATATATTTCTCTTTTTTTCCTACTTTAATTTTATATAGCGGTGGTTGAGCGATATAAATATATCCTTTTTCAATTATTTCAGGCATATATCGATAAAAAAATGTTAATAATAGTGTTTTAATATGAGACCCATCTACATCTGCATCAGTCATAATAATTATACTATGATATCTTAATTTTTTTAAATCATAATTATCTGTTCCAATTCCACATCCTAATGCTGTAATAATAGAAGTTACTTCTTGTGAAGACAGCATTTTTTCAAAAGTAGATTTTTCTACGTTTAGTATTTTTCCTTTTAATGGTAATATAGCTTGATTTTTTCTATTTCTTCCTTGTTTAGCTGATCCCCCTGCGGAATCTCCTTCTACTAAATATATTTCTGAAAAAATTGGGTTTTTTTCTTGACAATCTGCAAGTTTTCCAGGTAATCCTGATAATTCTAACGCACTCTTTTTTTTTGTAATTTCTCGAGCTTTTTTAGCAGCTTCTCTAGTTTTAGCTGATTCAATAATTTTATGAATAATAATTTTTGTATCATTTGGATTTTCTAATAAAAAATCTATTAAATATTCATGTACTAAAGATTCAATAATAGGTTTTACTTCAGAAGAAACTAGCTTTTCTTTCGTTTGTGAAGAAAATTTTGGATCATTAATTTTAATAGATACGATAGCTATTAATCCTTCTCTAACATCATCTCCTATGATATTAATTTTATTTTTTTTATTAAAATTTTCTTTATCTATATAATTATTAATAGTTCTTGTTAAAGCAGATTTAAATCCTGATAAATGACTTCCGCCTTCTTTTTGTGGAATATTATTAGTATAACAAAAAATTTTTTCTTTAAATGAAGTGTTCCATTGCATAGCAATTTCAATTAACACAGATTTTTTTTTTGATATAAAATAAAAAGTATTTGGATGTATAAATTTTTTGTCTTTGTTAATATATGAAATAAATTCTTTTATACCACCACGGTGGTAGTATATTTTTTTAATTTTTTTAATATTATTATTTAAATGAATAGAAATTTTTGGATTTAAAAATGATAATTCTTTTAATCTATTTGCAATAATAGAATGTTCAAATTTTTGAATATTATTAAATATTTTATAATTTGGCCAAAACCTAATTTTTGTTCCAGTTTTCTTACTGACTCCAATAATTTTTAATTTACTAGTTTTTTTACCATGAGCATAATATTGTTGATAAACTTTTTTATTTCTAAAAATAGTTAATTTTAATTTTTTAGATAAAGCATTTACAACAGATATTCCAACTCCATGTAAACCTCCAGAAATTTTATATGAATAATCATCAAATTTTCCTCCAGCATGTAACATAGTCATAATAACTTCAGAAGCAGGAATATTTTCTTCAGGATGAATATCAATCGGAATACCTCTACCATTATCTTTTACTGATATTGAATGATCTTGATGAATTGTAACTTTAATTTTTTTACAATATCCTGCAAGTGCTTCATCAATGGAATTATCAACAACTTCAAATACCATATGATGTAAACCTGTTCCATCATCTGTATCTCCTATATACATTCCTGGACGTCTTTTAACTGCTTCTAAACCTTTTAGTATTTTTATATTGGATGAATTATAATTTTTTGGCATTTTTTCTCTTTTATAATGTTCTTTAATTTTTTTTTATAAAATAAAATATTTTAATTTAAAAAATTTATTTTATTTAAATTAGAGATATAAGGGTAAAATAATATATCTTAATTCTTTTTTCTTAGATGTTTGAATTTCAAAAAGTTGCAATTTTTTATCAAAAATTAAATTAATATAATCTTTTTTTAAAACGTTTAAAACATCTAATAAATAATTTATATTAATCGAAATTTTTATTTTTTTTTTGTATTTATAGTTTATTTTAAATTTATATTTTGCTTTTTCTTCTTGATTATCTGAAGTAATTTTGCAAATGTTGTTTTTAAATTTTAAATATATTCCTTTTAGTTGTGAATGTACTAAAATTGATACATGAGCTAAAGATTTTTGTAATAAATTTCTATTTACTTTAATTTTATATTTTTTTTCTTGTAATAAGATATGATCTAAATTTGGGAAATTGCTATTTATTAATTTTGAAATAAATATGATATTATTAATACAAATTTTTATACTGTTTTGATTAAATAAAATTTTAATTAAAAGATCTTCTTTTGTTAATAGTTTATTTAATTCTATTGCAGATTTTCTAGGTAATATAATATTAAAGATTGGAAAAGATTTTTTTTTTTGTATTTTTTTTTTAAAAATAGCAATTCTATGTCCATTAGTAGCGATTGAACGAATATATTTTTTAGTAAATTCTATAAAAATTCCATTTAAATACGGTCGTACATCTTTTATAGACATTGAAAAATAAGTATATTCTAACATATTTTTAAAAATTTTTTGATTTATATAAAACTTTTTGTCATACTTTTGTTTCTTAAAATAAGGAAATTGTTTTGCAGGTAAAGTTAATAAAAAAAATTTGCTATTTTTAGAATATATATATAATTTTTTTTTTATAGTTTTTATATGAATTAAGAATTTTTCAGAAATAATTCTAAAAATATCTAAGATTTTTTTTCCAGAAACCGTTATTTTTCCATTAATACAAGTATAATTATTAGGAATTTTATAAATTAGTTGAATTTCAGTATTAGTACTGATTAATAAAATATAAGATTTCTTTATTTCGATTAAAATATTTCCTAATATTTCATTTGGATTATTTTTAATTAATAGAGTACTAATTTTTTGTAAAGGTATAAGAAAGTTTTTTTTTTCAACAATACATTTCATAATTTTATTAAGATAATTTTTTAAGTAAATAGATATAATCTTTTTTAATTTTAAGATTACTATGTAATAATTTATTTATTTTTTGACATGAATATATTACTGTCGTATGTGTTTTTTGATTAAAATAATATCCAATCTCTTTTAAGCTATTTTTTGTTAATTTTTTAATAAGACTCATAGATATTTGCCTAGATAAAACAATTAATTTAGATCTTTTTTTTGACACTATATCAGATATTTTTACGTTATAATAATTTGCTACAGTTTTTTGAATTTTTTTTATTGTAATTTTTTTTATTTTAGTGTTAAATAAATCTTTTAAAATTTTTTTAATAAATTTAATATCAATAATGGTGTTAGGATTAAGAATTGAATTAGCATGAATTTTATTTATTGCTCCTTCTAATTCACGAATATTTGATTTTAATTTTTTTGCAATATATTGAGCTATTTTATATGGTAATTGAATATTTTTTTCAGTAGATTTTTTTATTAGAATTTTAATTCTAGTATTTTTTTTTGGAGGTTTTATAGAAACACTTAATCCTGAATCTAGTCTTGATTTTAATTTATTTTTTATTCCTTTTAGTTTTGTAGGATAACAATCGGAAGTTAATACAATTTGTTTTTTTTTTTCTATTAAATTATTAAATATATGAAATAATTCTTCTTGTGATCTTTGTTTATTAGAGAAAAATTGAATATCATCGATTAATAAAATACTTGCAGAACGATAATTTTTTTTAAATTTTTCTATAGAATTATTTCGTAATGATTTCACCATTTTTCGCACAAAATATTCTGAATTTATACAAATTACTTTTAAATTTTTATTTTTTTTTTTAATAAAATTTTTAATAGCATGCAATAAATGAGATTTTCCTAATCCTGTTTTTCCATATATAAACAAAGGATTATAATGTTTTCCAGGATTTTTTGCTGTTTTATAAGAAGATTTATATGCAATTTTATTTTTTTTACATAAAATAAAATTTTTAAATTTTTTTTTTTCGTATTTATAATAATTTTTTTTTTTTTTAAAAAATTTTTATTAAAATAAGAATTTATATATTTTTGAGTAGTTTTTAATTGTGTATTAATTATTAATTTAATATAAATTTTTCGATAATTATCAAAATTATTTATTAAATAATTAATTTTTTTAAAGTAATTTTCTTTTACCCAATCCAAAATAAATTGATTTGGAGCATATAAAATTAATTTGTTTTTTTTAAATTTAGGTTTTAATGATCTAATCCACATACTAAATTCATATTTAGAGAGTTTTTTTTTAAAATAATTTAAACATTTTTTCCATCTTAAATCAAACATATTTGATAACTCCAGAATATTAAAAAATTCATGAAAAAAATAAACAAATATATTCATTATATTTTTTATTTTGCATAAAAATAAATTTATATTCTTTATGTTATAATTTATATATTATAGATTTATTTATAGTTTATTGTGTTTATGTATATTTTTTATTAAAATTAAAATATATTGTTATTATTATAAATTAATTTTTTATTAGGTTTTTAAAATTATGAAAAGAACTTTTCAACCATCAATATTAAAACGAAAGCGTATGCATGGTTTTAGATCAAGAATGTCTACTAAAAGTGGTCGTTATATATTATCTCGTCGAAGATCTAAAAATAGATCGTATTTAACTGTATCTTCTAAGTAAAATATTTTTATATTATTGTGATGAAATTTTCCTTTAATAAACGTTTACGTTTATTAAATACTTTACAATATAAAATAGTTTTTAGATGCGGTTATCAAGTAAAATTTCAAGAAATAGTAATTTTTGGAAAAATAAATAATATGAAATTTCCGAGATTAGGTATTTCTATTTCTAAAAAATGTATAAAAAAAGCTTATCAAAGAAATTATTTAAAAAGATTAATACGAGAATTTTTTCGTTTATATCAAAATAATTTTATTTTGATGGATTTTGTAGTTGTTGTAAAAAAAAAAACATCTAAAAATGACAGAAAATTATTTTTAAGAAAATTAAAATTTGCTTGGTCAAGATATTTTCTTAAATAATATTTCATTAAATTTAAAAAAAATTAAATATATTCAAATAAAAATTAAAGTTAGATTAAAATCTTAATCTAATTTTATTTTTTTAAAATATTTCTATATAAGATATCATGAATTTTTTAGTTTTTAACAAATACTAAATAAAACAAAGAGAATTTAAAAAAATGTATTTTCAACGTGTTTTTCTTATTTTATCTTTTTTTCTATGTTCATTTTTTTTGTGGAAAGCATGGAATAAAGATAAAAACATACTAGTTTCGCATTATATTGTAAAAGAAAATTCTCCTACTAATCATATATCAAAATTTATTTATAATTCTCAAAAAAATAATATCTTTATTAAAACAGATGTATTTAATATTGTAATAGATAAAAATAATGGATACATTAAATCTGTTAAATTATTAAAATATCGAGATGAAGAAGATCCTTCTAAATATTTAAATTTATTAAGAACTGAATCAAATTATATTTTCCAAATGAAAACTGGATTTACTGAAATAAAAAATTTTAATAATTTACATCAAGATATAAATGGTATATATCACACTAAAAAAAAATTTTATCAATTATTACCGTTTCATAATAAATTAATTGTTCCTATGATATTTATTTCCCAAGATGGAAAAAAATTTATTAAAAAATTTATTTTTCATAGAGGTCGATATGATGTGAAAATTAAATATCATATTTACAATAATACTAATAAAAATTTTAAAGTAAGAATATTTGGAGAATGTATTCAAACTGTAGATCCATTTTTTATAGATAATTATAATTTAAGTGCTAATAAATATAGAG
Organism: Buchnera aphidicola (Chaitophorus populicola); assembly: GCF_964058995.1. Taxonomy (GTDB): domain Bacteria; phylum Pseudomonadota; class Gammaproteobacteria; order Enterobacterales; family Enterobacteriaceae; genus Buchnera_J; species Buchnera_J aphidicola_BO. The sequence goes on from NZ_OZ060382.1 coordinate 15,744, forward strand.
GAATTTCATATTCATCTGATAATGATAAATATGTTAGATTACAATTAGATGATATATCACAGAACAAAGAAAGTTTATATAAAAAAATTAATATTGGATGGATAGCTATGGTTCAAAAGTATTTTACTGCTGTTTTAGTACCGAATACTGATGTAAAACCAAATACTATTTATACAAAAAAAATAAATAAAGATATTGTTGTTGCTGGATATCATAATTCTCCTGTATATCTATATCCGCATTCTTTTAAAGAATTTGATGTGAAATTATGGATTGGCCCGAAAAATCAAAATGAAATGGCAGCGTTAGCTCCTAATTTAAACTTCACAGTAGAATATGGATTTTTATGGTTTTTATCAAAACCATTATTAAATTGTTTAAGTATATTTCATTCTATATTTGGAAATTGGGGTTTTTCTATAATTTTTCTTACATTAATTATGCGTTTATGTATGTTGCCTTTAACTAAAGCTCAATTTTTATCTATGGCTAAATTAAAATCATTAAAACCTGAAATAGATTATTTAAAAAATAAATATAAAAATGATCCTGCAAGAATAAGTTCTGAAATTATTTTATTGTATAAAAGAAAAAAAATTAATCCATTATCTGGATTATTACCTGTTATAATACAAATGCCTATTTTTTTATCTTTTTATTATACATTAACTAATTCTATTGAATTAAAATATTCTCCTTTTATCTTTTGGATTCAAGATTTATCAAGTTATGATCCATTTTATATACTTCCTATATTAATGGGATGCAGTATGTTTATTGGACAAAAAATAAATTCTTCACATACATTTAATAATGATATTTCAGAAAATATTCAAGAAAAAATTATGTTTCTTACTCCATTTTTATTTACAATATTTTTTTTATGGTTTCCTTCTGGATTAGTATTATATTACTTAGTAAGTAATATATTTAATTTAGTACAACAAAGATTAATTACTATTAATTTAAAAAAAAAACAAGAAAAAGATTAATTATTTTAATGAAATAAAATAGAATTTTTTTCTTATTATAAAAAATATTAAAAAAATAAAAATTATGTCAGACACAATTATAGCTCAGGTTACACCTATAGGAAACGGTGGAGTATATATATTAAGAGTTTCTGGAAAAAATACTTCTGCTGTTTTGAAATCTGTTTTACATTGTTCATTACAACCTAGATATGCTACTTATTTACCATTTTATGATATTAATGACGAAATTTTAGATAAAGGTATTAGTATTTGGTTTCCATCTCCAAATTCTTATACTGGAGAAGATGTATTAGAATTACAAGGACATGGTAATAATATTTTAGCTAATTTATTAATTAAACGAATTTTAAAGATTCCAAATATTAGAATTGCTGAACCAGGTGAGTTTTCAAAAAGAGCGTTTTTAAATCATAAAATAGATTTAATTCAAGCAGAAGCGATATCAGATTTAATCAATGCATCATCTGAGGCTGCAATTAAAGCATCTGTGAAATCATTACAAGGAGATTTTTCTAATTTTATTAAGAAGATTATAAATAAAATTACTGATTTAAGAGCAAATATAGAATATGAATTAGAATTTTCAGAAGATAATATAAATAATTATATAAAAATAAATTTTATTCATAAAATAAAAAAAATCATAAAATATTTAAAAAGAATTTTATTTATTTCAAAAAATGGAGCTTGTTTAAATGAATCTATTAAAATTGTAATTTCTGGTTTTCCAAATTCTGGAAAATCTAGTTTGTTTAATTTTTTATCTTGTAAAAAATCTTCTATAGTAACAAATATAAAAGGTACTACTAGAGATTTAATTTATAATCAAATTAATTTTAATAAACATATATTAGAATTAGTAGATACTGCTGGAATTAGACGAACAACTAATAAAATTGAGGAAATAGGTATTTCTTTAGCTAAGAAAGCAATGAATAATACAGATATATTATTATTTATGATAGATTCTAGTAAAAATATAAAAGTTCAGATAAAAAAATTTTTTCAATTAAAAAAAAATATTTCTTCTAAAATAAATATTATTTTAATTTTTAATAAAATTGATTTAAACAATATTGATCCGAATATTTTTTTAAATAATAAAATAAATTTTCTTTGTATATCTGTAAAAAAAAAAATAGGATTAAAAAATTTATATAGTATTTTAAAAAAATATATAAAAAATTGTAAAAATTTTCTAGGAGAAAGTATATATATTGCAAGACAAAGACATATTCAAGAAATTAAATCTTCAATAAAAGAGTTATTAATTGCAAAAAAAAATTTTAAGATAGATCATAATTATGAAATTTTAGCTTATCATTTACAAAATACGCAAAATTTTTTAAATAAAATTACAGGTTATATTAATTCTGAAGATATTTTAAATAAAATTTTTTCAAATTTTTGTATTGGTAAATAAAATTTATATATTAATAATTTTTTTTAATTTTTTTTAATTTATAAATAATAAATATAATTATTTATATTTAAATTTTGCCCGAAGGCGGAATTGAACCACCGACACAGGGATTTTCAGTCCCTTGCTCTACCAACTGAGCTATTCGGGCTTTTAAAATTATAGTAAAACATTAATGATAATAGTTTGTCAATATTTTTTTTAAAAATTTTTATGTATATCTATTTTTTTGTAAACCTTGAAAGTTTAAAGAATCGTCCATATACTATTTAATAGAATATAATTTTTTCAAAAAATATTTTAAATTAATTATAAACATATGTACAAGGAGAACTCTAAAAAAATGAAAATACGTCCTTTGCATGATCGTGTTATTGTAAAACGTGAAGAAATAGAATCGAAATCTGCAGGTGGAATTGTATTAACAGGATCAGCTGCGAGTAAGTCAACTAGAGGAAAAGTATTAGCTGTAGGAAATGGAAGAATTTTAGATAATGGAAATGTAAAAAAATTAGATGTAAAAGTAAATGATATTGTCATCTTTAATGAAGGATATGGAGCTAAAACAGAAAAAATTGATAATGAAGAAGTATTAATTTTAACTGAAAGCGATATTTTAGCAGTTGTTGAAGAGTAATATTTCTTATTATTTTTAAAAAAATTATTTAAGGAGAAATGATAAAATGGCATCTAAAGACGTAAAATTTGGAAGTGAAGCGCGTGCTAAAATGCTCCGTGGTGTAAATATATTAGCAGATGCAGTAAAAGTTACTTTAGGTCCAAAAGGAAGAAACGTAGTTTTAGATAAATCTTTTGGAGCTCCGAGTATTACTAAAGATGGTGTATCCGTAGCTAGAGAAATTGAATTAGAAGACAAGTTTGAAAATATGGGTGCACAAATGGTTAAAGAAGTAGCTTCTAAAGCAAATGATGTCGCAGGTGATGGAACTACTACTGCTACTTTATTAGCTCAATCTATTGTTAATGAAGGATTAAAAGCAGTTGCAGCTGGAATGAATCCAATGGATTTAAAAAGAGGAATTGATCAAGCAGTTATTCAAGCGGTTAAAGAATTAAAAAAATTATCAGTGCCTTGTGCAAATTCTCAAGCTATCACACAAGTAGGAACGATTTCTGCTAACGCTGATGAAACTGTTGGTTCATTAATTTCAGAAGCAATGGATAAAGTTGGTAATGATGGTGTTATTACTGTAGAAGAAGGAACAGGTTTAGAAGATGAATTAGATGTAGTAAAAGGTATGCAATTTGATAGAGGATATTTATCTCCTTATTTTATTAATAAACCAGAAGTTGGTAATATAGAATTAGAAAATCCTTATATTTTAATGGTTGATAAAAAAATTTCTAATATTAGAGATATATTATCTTTATTAGAATCAGTAGCAAAATCTGGAAAACCTCTTTTAATTATTGCAGAAGATTTAGAAGGTGAAGCTTTAGCAACGTTAGTAGTAAATTCTATGAGAGGAATTGTAAAAATTGCAGCAGTAAAAGCTCCTGGATTTGGAGATCGTAGAAAATCAATGTTACAAGATATTTCTATATTAACTGCTGGAACTGTAATTTCTGAAGAACTAGCTATGGATTTAGATAAAACTACATTAGAAGATTTAGGTCAAGCAAAAAGAGTTGTTATAACAAAAGATTCAACAACAATTATTGGTGGATTTGGAAAAAAATTAGATATTCAAAATAGAATTTCTAATATTCGTCAACAAATTAATGAATCTACATCAGATTATGATAAAGAAAAGTTAAATGAAAGATTAGCGAAGTTATCTGGTGGTGTTGCTGTATTAAAGGTTGGAGCAGCAACTGAAGTAGAAATGAAAGAAAAAAAAGCTCGTGTAGAAGATGCCTTACACGCTACTCGTGCTGCAGTAGAAGAAGGTGTAGTTGCAGGTGGTGGAGTAGCTTTAGTTCGAGTAGCAGAAAAAATTTCTCGTTTAAAAGGTCAAAATGAAGATCAAAATGTTGGGATTAGAGTAGCTATAAGATCTATGGAAGCTCCTTTACGTCAAATTGTAGCAAATTCAGGAGAAGAACCATCTGTTGTTACAAATAATGTTAAAGATGGAGTAGGTAATTATGGATATAATGCTGCAACTGATCAATATGGTGATATGATTAAATTTGGAATATTAGATCCAACGAAAGTTACTAGATCTGCATTACAATACGCAGCATCTGTGGCTGGATTAATGATTACTACAGAATGTATGGTAACTGATTCTCCTAAAGAAGATAAATCTTCTGATATGCCATCTCCATCTGCTGGAGGAATGGGTGGAATGGGTGGAATGGGTGGAATGATGTAATTTATTTATTTTAAATAAAATATAAATTTTTATATTTTTTACTTTAAAATATTTTAATTTATTTTCCCTTAAATATTTTTTATTAAGGGAAAATAAAATTTTTATTCATTATTATTTAATATTTCAAGAAATTATATAAAATGACAAAAGATTATTCAATAAATATGTTTAAGCCAGGTTTAAAAGTAATTATTTTTAATCAACCGTGTATTATTCAAAATAGTAAATTTGTTAAACCTGGAAAAGGTCAAGCATTCGCGCGTGTTAAATTTAAAAGTATAATAACTGGAAAAATAGTTGAAACCACTTTTAAATCTACAGATCGGTTACAAAAAGCTAATGTGTATGATATTTCTTCTATTTATTTATATAATGATCATAAATTATGGTATTTTATGAATAGTAAAACTTTTGAAGAAATTTCAATTAAAAAAAATATTTTAAATTCTAAGCGTTTTTTTTTAACACCACAATGTAAATGTATATTAACTTTATGGAAAAATAATATCATCTCTGTTATTTTAGATAATTTTGTTTATTTAAAAGTAATTAAAACGACTCCATCTATTAAAAAAAAATCATTAAATAGTAGTGGTATTAAATTAGCTGTTTTAAATACAGGAATTTCCATTAAAGTACCTGATTTTATTAAAGTAGATGATATTATTAAAGTAGATACACGTACTTGTGAATATATTTCTAGAGTATAAAAAAATTTTATAATATAAAAATTTTTTTATTTTTTTTTTTTATTTTTTTTTAATTTTTTTATTTATATATTATGTACATTTACAAAAGAACGATAACTATCCCAATTAAAATTTAAACATAATAGTTTTCCTAATTTCATACGATCAATAATTCTTTCTCCTAATAATATATTTAAATTATTGAAATTTAAATTTGATAATATTCCTGTAGATTTTTTTGATGCTGAACGACGATCAATAATTTGATGAATAATAATTTTTTCATAATTTGATTCTTTTTGAATACCAATTTCATCTATTATTAATAAATCTACTTTACTAGTTTGTTTAAGGAAATATTCTTCAGTATATTCATTTTTTATATTAAATGTTCGTTTAATTTTAGACATTAAATCTGCTATTGTGATAATTAATATACTTTTTCCGTTTAAAATTAAATAATTTCCGATTGCTGCAGCTAAATGATTTTTTCCTGTTCCAGGTTTTCCAGAAAATATAAAATTTGAAAATGTATTATTAAAATTTTTTACATAATTTTTAGCAGCATTTAATACTTTTTCTTGACCTATATGAAATACTTTATAGTTTTCAAACGAACAATTTATATATAGTTTTTTGATACCAGAATGTTTAAAAATTTTTTTCATTCTTCTAGCTTTATTTTTTCTTAAAATAGATTTAGAAGATAAAAATCCTTGTTTTTTATTCCAATTTAATAAATCTCTTTCATTTTTAAATTTTGGTTTAATATGATGAGGAATAATAGATTTAATTTTTTTTAGTAATTTTATATATTTTTGCATATATTAAAATCCTTATTTATTTTTATATTTTAATATAAATTAGATTGTAATATAAAAATTTTATATTTATTATTTTTTATAATAAATTTTATATTCTATTTTTTTCGTTTGTTTTTTTTTTTTTAATATCCAATTTTCTGGAATATTAATATTTTTTTGATATATTTCATGTTCTATATAAATAATAGTATTTTTTTTTGTCCATTTTTTTTGTTCTAATAAAAATATAACTTTATTTAATAAATTATATTTATAATATGGTGGATCAAGAAATATTATGTCATATGGTTTACTATTTTTTTTTAACCATTGAATGGTATTAGTGCAAACAGATTTTATACTCTTAATTTTTAATCTTTTTAAATTTTTATTTATTATATTGATATTTTTTATATTAATATCTAGACAAGTTACTAATTTTGCGTGTCTTGAAATTGCTTCTATTCCTAAAATTCCACTTCCAGAAAAACAGTCTAAGCATTTTGCATTTAAAATATATTCATTTAACCAATTAAAAAGAGTTTCTCGAATTAAATTTTTTGTAGGTCTTAAATATTTTGAATGCTGAATATTTATTTTTTGTTTTTTAAAAATACCGCTAATTACTCTTAAAACATTTTTTTTTTTTTTCATAATTTTAAATAAAAATTTATATATATATAAATAACTTTGATAAAATAAATTATATTATATAAAAAATTTTTTATAAAAGGTATTTTATGTCTAAAAATAAAAAAAATATATTTACATCTTTATTAGATAAATTAAATTTTTTTAATAAAAAAAATAGTTCAACAGATTCAAAAAATATAATAAAAAAAAAAAAAAAATTAGATAGAAAAAAAAAAGAAAATATTTTGAGTAAAAATAATAATATTTCTGCTAATTTAAAAATAAAAGAAGAAGATAAAAATAGTTTATTATTTTTTTTAAAAAATAAATTTAATACGATGAGACAAAATTTTTTCTTAGTAATTAAAAATTTTTTTTTAAAAGACAAAATTAATAAAAAAATTTTAAAAAAATTAGAAGAAAAATTAATATCTTTTGATATTAGTATCAAAACATCTAAAAAAATTATAGATTATTCTGTTAATAGTTTAAGTAAAAAAGATTTTAAAAATCCATCTATTATTTATAAAAAAATTTTTTTTTATATGAATAAAATTTTACAGAAAAGTATATCATTATCTAAATTATCATTTAATTCTAAATTTCCTTACATTATTTTAATAGTAGGTGTTAATGGATCAGGTAAAACTACTACAATTTCTAAATTATCAAAACTATATAAAGATCAAAATAAAAAAGTTTTAGTAGCTGCAGCAGATACTTTTAGAGCTGCAGCTATAGATCAATTAAGTATTTTATGTCAAGATAATAATATATCCATGATATCTAAAAAATATGGTTCTGATCCATCTTCTGTAGTATATGAAGCGTTACAAACAGCTATTTCAAAAAAATTTGATATATTAATTATTGATACAGCTGGTAGATTTCATACTAAAATTAATTTAATGAATGAATTAAAAAAAATTGTTTCCGTTATTCATAAATTAAATAACAATCAATTAATAGATATTTTTCTTACTATTGATGCTTGTACAGGTCAAAATTCTTTAGAACAAACAAAATTTTTTAATAAATTTCTTAAAATTACTGGTATTATATTAACAAAATTTGATAGTACTTCAAAAGGCGGTATTATTTTTTCAATTGCAGATGAGTTTTCTATTCCTGTTAAATATATTACTACAGGTGAATCAATTAAAGATATTTGTGTTTTTAATAACTTAGATTTTATTAATTCTATATTTAAGTCTAAATAAACATTAAATATGTTATATTAAAAAATAAGATTTTTTAATATATTTATAAAAAATTTTTAATTTTATATTTTTATAAAATAATTTTTAAGTAATTTCATTTAATATAGGCGTTAAAATGGTTAATAAGATGAAATTTTCATCCAAAGAATCTTTAAATTTTTTAAGTATTTATATGAAAACTATTCATCGTTGGTCAATATTATCTGCACATGATGAAAAAAAGTTAGCTAATAAATTATTTTATAAAAATGATTTAAAAGCTGCAAAAATATTAATTTTATCACATTTACGTTTTGTAATTAGAATTGCAAGAAATTATTCTGGATATGGATTACCGCAATCTGATTTAATTCAAGAAGGTAATATCGGTTTAATGAAATCAGTTAAAAAATTTAATCCTAATTTAGGTGTACGATTAGTTTCTTTTGCTATACATTGGATAAAATCTGAAATTCATGAATATGTTTTAAAAAATTGGAGAATTGTTAAAATAGCTACTACTAAATCTCAAAGAAAATTATTTTTTAATTTAAGAAAAAAAAAAAAAAAAATAGGATGGTTTAATAAAAAAGAAATTATAAATGTTGCAAAAGAATTTGGTGTAAAAAATAAAGATGTTTTAGAAATGGAATCTAGAATGTTTGCTCAAGATATTCTCGTTAATAATCATTCAGAAGACAATCATAATCAAGAATATAAAAATAATATATATTCTATACCATATTTGAAAGATCAATTATCAGATTTTACACAAGTAATTGAAAATGATAATTGGAAAAAATATACTATTAATAAATTAAATATTGCATTATCATATTTAGATGAACGAAGTCGAAATATTATATATTCACGTTGGTTAGATCATTCAAATAAAAAAAATACTTTAAAAGATATCGCAAAAAATTATGGTATATCAGCAGAAAGAGTACGACAATTAGAAAAAAATGCTATAAAAAAACTTCGTTTATCTATCAATAAAAAATAATTTTTTATATAAATTATAATTTTTTTATTAGTTTAATTTTTAATAAATTTTATAAAATATCATATAATATATTTTTATAAGAGATAATATTTATGACTATATTAAATCATATATTAGGCTTTCCAAGAATTGGATATAAAAGAGAATTAAAAATAGCTCAAGAAATGTATTGGTCTAAAAAAATATCTAAAAGCAAATTAAAAAAAATTGGAAAAAAAATTAGAATTAAAAATTTAAAAATACAAAAAAAAATGGGATTAGATTTTTTATCTGTAGGAGATTTTGCATGGTATGATCATGTTTTAACAACAAGCATGATGTTAGGAAATATTCCTAAAAGATTTATAAATTCGCATAATAAAATAAATCTTGATACATTATTTTATATAGCTCGTGGAGTGTCTTGTAATCAAAAATCTACTTATCCTTCTGAAATGACTAAATGGTTTAATACGAATTATCATTATATTGTTCCAGAATTTCATAAAGATAGTAATTTTAAATTCTCTTGGAAGCAATTATTTGAAGAAATAGATGAAGCGTTATTAATAGGAAAAAATATTAAACCAATTTTATTAGGTCCTATGTCTTATCTTTGGTTAGGTAAAACATATGAATTTACATTTAATCGTTTTAATTTATTAGATGAAATTTTAAATATATATAAAAATATTTTAATACAATTAAAGAAAAAAGGCATTCAATGGGTACAAATAGATGAACCAATTTTATCTTTAGATTTATCCTCTGAATGGAAAAAAAAATTTATATATAGTTATAATTATTTAAAATGTGATGTAAATATATTATTAACTACATATTTTGGAAATGTTTTTCATAATTTAGATATTATACAAGAAATTCCTATACAAGGTATTCATTTAGATTTGGTTGAAGGCAATTATAATATATTAAATTTACATAAATATTTTTCTAAAGATTTAATTATATCTTTAGGTATTATTAATGGTAAAAATATATGGAAAACAGATTTATTAAAATATTACACTTTAATAAAAAAATTATTAAAACATAGAAATAATATTTGGATTGGATCTTCTTGTTCTTTAATGCATGTACCTATAGATCTTGATCAAGAAAAAAGAATTAAAACAGAATTAAAAATATTATTTTCTTTTGCAGTTCAAAAATGTTATGAATTAAATTTACTAAAGAATTCTTTAAATATTAATAATATAGATTTACTTGAATCATGGGTTTTACCATTATTTACATATAACAATATTAATGATAATAATCATAAAAATAATAATATAAAACATCAAATATTAAATTTAAATAAAAATAACTATCAAAGAAAAAGTTCTTATAAAGATCGTTATATAAAACAAAAAAATAAATTAAATTTACCTATTTTACCAATTACTACGATTGGTTCGTTACCACAAACAAAAGATTTGCGAGATTTAAGGTTTAAATTTAAATATGGATCTATTAATAAAAAAGAATATCAAAAAGAAATTTTTAAAATTATAAAATATAATATTAGAGAACAAGAAAAATTAGATATAGATGTTTTAGTACATGGAGAACCAGAACGTAATGACATGGTTGAGTATTTTGGAGAAAACTTAGAAGGATTTTTATTTACTGATTATGGATGGGTTCAAAGTTATGGTTCAAGATGTGTAAAGCCACCGATAATATTTTCTGATATATCACGTATATATCCAATTACTTTAGATTGGATAAAGTATGCGCAATCTTTAACAAAAAAACCAGTTAAAGGTATGTTGACTGGCCCTGTAACAATTTTATTATGGTCTTTTGTTAGAGAAGATATTTCACAGCAAGAAATTGCTACACAAATTTCTTTAGCGTTAAAAGATGAAATATATGATTTAGAGAAAAATGGAATTAATATTATTCAAATTGATGAACCGGCTTTAAGAGAAGGTTTGCCTTTAAGAGATATAGATAAGGAAAAATATCTTTCTTGGGCTGTAAATGCTTTTAAATTAAGTGTTTCTGATGTCAAAGATACTACACAAATTCATACGCATATGTGTTATTGTGATTTTAATGATATTATACAAGCTATATCTAATTTAGATGCTGATGTAATTACTATTGAAACCGCTCGATCTAATATGGAAATTTTAGATTGTTTTAAAAATTTTAGATATCCAAATAGTATTGGTCCTGGATTTTATGATATTCATTCTCCTAATATACCTCAAGAAAAAGATATCATAAAATTAATAAATCAAGCTATGAAAATTATTCCTATACAAAAATTGTGGATTAATCCAGATTGTGGATTAAAAACGCGTACTTGGATTGAAGTCAATAATTCTTTAAAAAATTTAGTATCAGCTACTAAAAAAATACGTGAAAATATTTCATAAATTTGTAAAGAAATTTTAGCAAATATTATTTTGCTAAAATTTCTAATTAAATTCTTGATATTAATTTTTATTTAATTAATTCTTTTTAAGAATAAAAATTTTTGTGTAATAAATATATAATTTTTATAATAATTTCTTATTTTTATTTAATTTTAATTACTATCCTATATTTTTTTATTAATAAATTATACAAGTTCTTCAATAAATTTATTTTTAATGTTTAAAATGTCTGATATTTGTAAATATCATAGATATTTTGTTTTCGTTAGCTAATTTAATAATTTTTGAATCATGTATAGATCCACCTGGTTGAATAATGCATGATACATTTTTTTTTTTTGCTTCTAAAATATTATCTTTAAATGTTAAAAAAGCATCTGATGCTAATGTAATATTTTTAAATTTTTTTATTGTATTTTTTATTTTAGAATTAGCATTTTGTATTGCAAAAATTCGACTAGTTTGACCACTTCCAATTGAAATAGTAGAACTTTTATGAACATATACAACTGCATTAGATTTAGAAAATTTTGCTATTTTCCATCCAAAAATTGCGTTTTTAATTTCTGATTTATTAGGAATTTTTTGAGTTTTAATTTTCCATTTATTAATATTGAATTCATCGTAATCTTTTTCTTGTATTAGAAACCTATTATTAATAGATTTTATTTCAAAATTTTTATAAAAATTAATTTTTTTATTATTTGTCGTTAATACGCGTAAATTTTTTTTAGAACTTAAAATATTTAATGAATTTTTAGAATAAGATGGAGCAATAATGATTTCTACAAATTGATTTTTTAAAATTAATTGTGTAGTTTCAGAATTAATTTTTTTATTAAACGCAATAATTCCTCCGAAAGAAGAAATAGGATCGCATTGATATGCATAATTATATGCTTTTAAAATATTTTTTTTAGTAGAAGCTCCACATGGTGTGCCATGTTTGACAATTACACATGATGGATTTTTAAATTGAAGAACACATTCTAAAGCGATATTAGAATCTAAAATATTATTGTAAGATAATTTTTTCCCTTGAATTTGGTTTAAAATATTTTTATTTTTATTGAATGTGTTTTCTTGAAAATATATAGCTGCTTTTTGATGTGTATTTTCTCCATAAATTAATTTTTTTTCTTTTTTTAAAATTAAATTAATTCTTTTTGGTAAAATTTTTTTTGTATTATTTTTTTTATATTTTAAAATGTATTTTTTTTTAAAAAACTTATATATTTCATATTCATAATTATAAGAATATTTAAATGCTTTCATTGCTAATTTCAATTTTTCTTGTTTAGAAAAATTTTGTGTTGATTTTTTTAATTTTTCGATTATGAAGTCATAATCTTGAATGTCAACGATTACTATTACTTTTTTATAATTTTTTGCAGCAGCTCTAATTAATGATGGACCTCCAATATCTATATATTTTTTAAAATTTTTAATATTTTCTTGGTTATTAGAGGTAATTATTTTTTCGAATGGGTAAAAATTACATATTACAAAATCTATAGATATGTTTTTTTTATTTTTATTCATATTTATAGATTTTTTTTTAGAATCACTTAAAATTCCAGAGTATATTTTGGGATGTAATGTTTTAATTTGACCGTTTAAGCTTTCTTTAAATTTAGTATAATGAGATATTTTTTCGCAAGAAATATTATGATTTATTAAAGTTTTTCTTGTTCCCGAAGTAGATAAAATTTTTATTTTATTTTTATTAAATGATTTAGATAATTTAATAATTTTAGATTTATTGAATACACTAATTAACGCATATTTTGTATTTTTATTAGTTATCATATTTTATATTAAATTAGTAATAAAATTATAGAATTATAAGAAAACTTTATTTAGATAGATTATCTATATTAAATTTATAAAATTTAGTATATAATAATTCTATTATAATTGTTTAATTAGCAGGGATTTTTTATTCCCTACTAATTTTATTAGTATATAATCAGTACACAAAATTTATTTAACTGCTTTTTTTAATGTTTTCCCAGAAATAAAAGCAGGAATTTTTGTTGCTGATATTTGAATTTCTTTTCCTGTTTTTGGATTTCTTCCTGTGCGAGCTGATCTTTTATTAATTTTAAATGTACCAAATCCTACTAATTGTACGTTTTCTTCTTTTTTAAGAGAATTAGTGATTTCAGATAGAATAGTATCTAATATATATTTTGTTTTAATTTTAGAAATTAAAGATTTTTTTGAAACAATGTCTATTAATTGTGATTTATTCATATTTATATCCTTAGTAATAAAAGTAATGTTATAAAAAATTTTATTGTATTTATAAGTTTTTATAGTAAAAATTTTCAAGATAGATATTTTAAAAAATTTAATTAATTTTATATATTTATAGAATTTTTATAATTCTATTTTTTTATTTTTTTAAAGATTATGAGAATTTAATAATTCTGATAAATTTGCAGATGCTTCTTCTACACTAATTTTTTGATTAATATGATGTTTATTTTTTATATTATGTTTTTTACAATACATATAATGATGAAATAATCTATTTTGATGATATTCGTAACCAGTTCCTGCTGGAATTAAACGTCCAACAATAACGTTTTCTTTTAATCCTCTTAATTCATCTATTTTTCCAGCTACAGCTGATTCTGTAAGAACTCTTGTAGTTTCTTGAAATGATGCAGCTGAAATAAAAGATTCAGTAGCTAAAGATGCTTTAGTAATTCCTAATAAATCTCTATTATATAAAATCATTTTTTTATGTTTCTTTTTTAAATCTATGTTTTTCATTCTAATTTTAAAATATTCTATTTGTTCTCCATCTAAAAATTCTGAATCACCATGATCGATAATAGTAGCTTTTCGTAACATTTGTCTAATAATTACTTCAATATGTTTATCATTAATTTTAACTCCTTGTAATCTATATACTTCTTGTACTTCATTTACAATATATCTTGTAACAGATTGTACTCCACGTAATCTTAAAATATCATGAGATGATTCCGGACCGTCAGAAATAATGTCTCCCTTTTCTACACGCTCTCCTTCAAAAACATTTAATTGTCTCCATTTTGGTATCATTTCTTCATATGTATTTTTTTTATTTAAAGAATTAATAATTAATCTTCTTTTTCCTTTTGTTTCTTTTCCAAAAGATATAATACCGTCTTTTTCAGCTAATATTGCGAGTTCTTTAGGTTTTCTTGCTTCGAAAAGATCTGCTACGCGAGGTAGACCACCTGTAATATCTTTTGTACTGACAGATTCTTGTGGAACTCGTGCTAATGTATCTCCAGATTTAATTTGTACTCCGTCATTTAATTGAACAATAGTTTTTCCAGGTAAAAAATATTGTGCAGGCATAGTAGTACCAGGAATAAAAACATCTGTACCATCTGCATGAATAATTTTGAGCGAAGGTCTTAATTCTTTACCTAAAGTATTTCTTTCTGCAACATCTAAAATTATTGTAGATGATAATCCAGTTAATTCATCTGTTTGTCTTATTATACTTTTCCCTTCTAACATATCTATAAATTTTAAATATCCATTAACTTCTGTAATTACTGGAATTGTATGTGGATCCCAAACAGCTACAATTTCTTTAGAATATACTTTTTCTCCATTTCTTTTTTCTAAAATAGCTCCATAAGGAATTTTATAACTTTCTTTAGTTTGACCTATTGAATCAATAATATTTAATTCTACATTACGAGCTGTAATAATTGTTTTTCCTAAGGAATTAATAACAGATTTAGCGCTACTTAGTTTTATTATTCCATCATTTTTAATTTGTATATTAGATTCTGTTGCAATTCTTGATGCTGCTCCTCCAATATGAAAAGTTCTCATAGTTAATTGTGTACCTGGTTCACCAATAGATTGCGCAGCAATAACACCAATTGCTTCTCCTTTTTGTACTAATTTTCCTCGTGCTAAATCTCGTCCATAACAATATGCACATACTCCAAAATTTGTTTCACAATGTACTACTGAACGTACTTCGACATTATCAATAGAATACATCTCTAAAATATCACAGTATTTTTCGTTTAATAAAGTATTTTTTTTAATTAATATTTCTTGTTGAGAATCATCTTTAAAAATATTATTTAATGTAACTCTTCCTAATACTCTATCTCTTAACGGTTCTTTTATATTTCCACCTTCAATTATAGAAGTCATCATAATTCCATTTTGAGTTTGACAATCATTTTCTGTCACTACAAGATCTTGAGCAACATCAACTAATCTACGTGTTAAATAACCAGAATTCGCAGTTTTTAAAGCTGTATCAGCTAATCCTTTTCTTGCTCCATGTGTAGAAATAAAATATTGTAAAACGTTTAATCCTTCTCTAAAATTTGCTGTAATTGGTGTTTCTATAATTGAACCATCTGGCTTAGCCATTAATCCTCTCATTCCAGCTAATTGTCTAATTTGAGCTGCTGATCCTCTTGCGCCAGAATCCGCCATAATAAAAATATTATTAAATGAACTTTGTTTTTTTATTTTTCCTCTTTTATTTTTAATATAAGTTGTAGATAAATTTTGCATCATAGCTTTAGAAACTTTTTCGTTGGCTGTGGACCAAATATCTATAACTTTATTATATCTTTCTCCGGCAGTGACTAATCCTGATTGAAATTGTTCTTGTATTTCTAAAACTTCTAATTTTGCTTCTTTTATAATGTTTGTTTTTTGTTTAGGAATTTCTATATCATCCATACCTACAGATGATCCAGATTTTGCTGCATATGCAAATCCAGTATACATTATTTGATCTGCAAAAATTACTGTTTTTTTAATACCTAAAATTCTATAACATGTGTTAATCATTTGAGAAATTGTATTTTTTCTTAGAGTTTTATTTACTAAATCAAATGATAAACCTTGAGGAACAATGTTCCATAATATAGATCTTCCAATAGTAGTTTTAATAATTTTTTTATTTTTAATTTGAATTTTTTTATTTTTTTTAAAATATTCAGTAATACGAACTTTAACAATTGAATGAAGATCTGCTAATCCTAATTGATATATTTTTTCAGCTTCTTTAGGTCCAGAAAGAAGCATATTTTCTCCTTTTCCATTAATTTTTTTTCTTGTCATATAATATAATCCAAGTACTACATCTTGAGAAGGCACAATAATTGGTTCACCGTTAGCTGGAGAGAGAATATTATTAGTAGACATCATTAAATTTTTGGCTTCTTTTTGCGCTTCTATAGTAAGTGGTATATGTACAGCCATCTGGTCTCCATCAAAATCTGCATTATATGCAGCACATACTAATGGATGTAATTGAATAGCTTTACCTTCAACTAGTATTGGTTTAAATGCTTGTATTCCTAATCTATGTAAAGTTGGTGCTCTATTTAATAAAACAGGATGTTTTTGAATTACTTCATCTAAAATATCCCATACGATAGGATCTTCTCTTTCGACCATTTTTTTTGCAGATTTTATTGTGTTTGCTAAATTTTTTCGTTCTAATTTACCATATATAAATGGTTTAAATAACTCTAAAGCCATTTTTTTTGGTAAACCGCATTGGTTTAATTTAAGATATGGCCCGACAGTAATCACTGATCTTCCCGAATAATCTACTCTTTTTCCAAGAAGATTTTGACGAAATCTACCTTGTTTTCCTTTAATCATATCCGCTAAAGATTTTAATGGTCTTTTATTAGAACCAATAATAGCTCTACCTCTTCTTCCATTATCTAGAAGCGCATCTACTGATTCTTGAAGCATTCTTTTTTCATTTCTTACAATAATATCTGGAGCAGATAATTCTAATAATCTTTTTAAACGATTATTACGATTAATTACACGTCTATATAAATCATTTAAATCAGACGTAGCAAATCTTCCACCATCTAATGGAACTAACGGTCTTAAATCTGGCGGTAAAATAGGTAAAACAGTTAAAATCATCCATTCCGGTTTATTTCTTGAATTTATAAAAGATTCAATGAGTTTAATTCTTTTAGTAGTTTTTTTTTTTTTCGTTTCTGAATGAGTTTTGTTTAATTCTTTTTTGAGTTTTTTATATTCTTTTTTTAAATTTATATTTCTTAAAAGATTCTGTATTGCTTCAGCGCCCATTTCTGCTTGGAAATCATCTCCAAATTCTTCTATTGCATCAGAATTTTGTTCTTCTGATAAAATTTTACCAATTTTTAAAGTAGTCATTCCACTATTTATTACTACATATGATTCAAAGTATAAGACACGTTCGATATCTCTTAATGGCATATCTAAGAGTAATCCAATTCTTGATGGTAAAGATTTTAAGAACCAAATATGAGCAATAGGAGAAGCAAGTTCTATATGACCCATTCTTTCTCTTCTTACTTTGCTTTGAGTAACTTCTACTCCACATTTTTCACAAACTACTCCTCTATGTTTTAATCTTTTATATTTTCCACATAAACATTCATAATCTTTAACCGGTCCAAAAATTCTAGCACAAAATAATCCGTCTCTTTCAGGTTTAAATGTTCTATAATTAATTGTTTCTGGTTTTTTGATTTCTCCATGTGACCAAGATCTAATAACTTCAGGCGAAGATAATGAAATTTGTATTGCATTAAAATCTTTAATATAATTTTTAGATTTGATAAATTTAAATAGTTCTTTCAAAAATTTTTTTCCTATATTTATAAATATTATTTTCAGAATTTTATGAGTTTAAATATAAAAAAATTTCTCTGGTTTAATTTTTTAACGCTATATTAATACCTAATGAACGAATTTCTTTTAATAAAACATTAAAAGATTCAGGCATTCCAGGTTCCATAATATGTTTTCCATCTACAATATTTTTATACATTTGAGTTCTTCCACTGACATCATCAGATTTTACAGTAAGCATTTCTTGTAATGTATAAGATGCTCCATAAGCTTCTAATGCCCATACTTCCATTTCTCCAAATCTTTGTCCTCCAAATTGTGCTTTTCCTCCTAACGGTTGCTGTGTAACTAAACTATATGATCCTGTAGAACGTGCATGCATTTTATCGTCTACTAAATGGTTTAATTTTAAAATATACATATATCCTACTGTTACTGGTCGTTCAAATTTTTCTCCTGTGCGTCCATCAAATAAAGAGATTTGACCAGAATCAGGAATATCAGCGAGTGATAAAAATGCTTTTATATCTTTTTCTTGCGCTCCATCGAAAACAGGTGTAGAAACAGGTATTCCTTTTTTATAATTTTCTGCTAAACATAAAATTTCTAAATCGGAAAATGTATCTAAATTGATTTTTTGACGTTTGTAGCTTCCTATATTAAATGTTTTTTGCATAAAAGATCTAATTTTAGAAATTTTTTTATATTTTTTTATAATTTTTTCTATTTTTTCACCTATTCCTCTTGCTGCCATACCTAAATGTGTTTCTAATATTTGCCCAATGTTCATTCTAGAAGGAACTCCTAATGGATTTAAAACAATATCTATTGGGATACCGTTTTTGTCATATGGCATATCTTCTACTGGATTAATTTTAGATATTACTCCTTTATTACCATGTCTTCCTGCCATTTTATCTCCTGTTTGTAAATATCTTTTAACAGCTAAATATACTTTCACTATTTTTAATATTCCAGGTGATAAGTCATCTCCTTTTTTAATTTTTTTTTTCTTATCTTGTATTTTTTTATGAAATTTTTTTGCAAGAAATTTATGCTTTTTTTGTAATTTTTTTAATACAATTTGTGCTTTTTTATTATTTAATTTTAAAAGAAAAAGTTTTTCTATAGATTGATTTTCAAAATTTTCATATAATACATTTTCTTTTATTAATAAAGATTTAACTTGTCTTAACAAATCTATTTCAAACATTTTTTTTTCTTCTAATAAATCTTTTTCAATTTGCTTAATTTGCATTTCTTCGATTTCAACTGTTCTTTTATCTTTTTTTATTCCATCTCGAGTAAAAATTTGAACATCAATTACAGTTCCAAAAACACCGTTAGGTACTCTTAATGAAGTATCTTTTACATCGGATGCTTTTTCTCCAAAAATTGCTCGCAGCAGTTTTTCTTCTGGAGTAAGTTGAGTTTCTCCTTTAGGTGTTACTTTTCCTACTAATATATCACCACCACATACTTCTGCTCCAATATATACAATTCCTGATTCATCTAATTTAGATAATGCGGATTCACCTATATTTGGTATATCTGCAGTAATTTCTTCTGATCCTAGTTTTGTATCTCTAGAAATACATGCTAATTCTTGAATATGAATACTTGTAAATCTATTTTCTATTACAACTTTTTCAGAAATAAGTATAGAATCTTCAAAATTGTAACCGTTCCAAGGCATAAATGCTACTCTCATGTTTTGCCCTAAAGCTAATTCTCCTAAATCAGTAGCTGGTCCGTCACTTAAAACATCTCCTTTGGTAATAATGTCATTTAAAGAAACGCAAGGAGTTTGATTAATACATGTATTTTGATTAGAACGTTTATATTTAATTAAATGATAAATGTCGATTCCAGCTTGATTTTTTTTAATTTCTTTTTTATTGACTTTAATTACTATTCTTGAAGCATCAATATAATTTACAACTCCTCCTCTTTTAGCAATTACTGTGACTCCAGAATCTATTGCAACTGATCTTTCCATTCCTGTTCCAACTAAAGGTTTTTCTGATTTAAGAACTGGAACAGCTTGTCTTTGCATATTTGCTCCCATTAGCGCACGATTTGCATCATCATGTTCTAAAAAAGGAATTAAAGATGCTCCTACAGATACCATTTGTTGATTAGATACATCCATATAATCTATTTGCTTTTTTTTAAATAATCTAGATTCATTTTTATATCTACATGTAATAAGCTTATCTATAATTTTATGTTTAGAATTTAAATTAGTATTTGCTTGCGCAATAATAAAATTTCCTTCTTCAATAGCAGATAAATATTCTATTTTTTCAGTGACATATCCATGAGATACTTTTCTATAAGGTGTTTCTAAAAATCCATATTTATTAGTGCGTGCATATACTGATAAAGAATTTATTAATCCAATATTTGGGCCTTCTGGTGTTTCAATAGGACATACTCTTCCATAATGTGTAGGATGTACATCTCTTACTTCAAACCCGGCTCTCTCACGTGTTAAACCACCTATACCAAGAGCAGAAATTCTTCTTTTATGAGTAATTTCTGAAAGAGGATTATTTTGATCCATAAATTGTGATAATTGACTAGATCCAAAAAATTCTTTTACAGCTGCAGAAATTGGTTTTGCATTTATCATATCTTGAGGCATTAAGATATCAACATCACCAATAGATAATCTTTCTTTTACAGCTCTTTCTACTCTGATTAATCCTACTCTAAACTGATTTTCGACCATTTCTCCTACTGATCGTACTCTTCTATTACCTAGATGGTCGATATCATCAATTTCTCCTTTTCCATTTCTAATATTAATTAATTTTTGAATTACATCAATAATATCTTTTTTATTAAGAATATTTTTTCCAGTAACTATTTTTCTAGAAACTGATCTATTAAATTTCATTCGTCCAACAGAAGATAAATCATATTTATCTTTTAAAAAAAACAAAGATTCAAATAATTTTTCAGAAGCTTCTTTTGTTGGTGGTTCTCCAGGTCGTAGCATTTTATAAATTTCAAATAAGGCACTAAATTTATCTGTAGTAACATCAATTTTTAATGTATCAGAAATGTATGGACCATGGTCTAAATCATTTGTGAATATTGTTTTTATTACATTAATATTAGATTTTTTTATATTTTGTATAATTTCTAAGGTTAATATAGAATTAGCAGAAATAATTAAGTTATTATTTTTATCAAAATAGTCTTGAGAAGATATTTTTCCAACAAGATATTCAATAGGCACATTAATAGAATTAATATTATTTTTTTTTAATTTTCTAATATGTTTTGCAGTAACTCTTTGATTTTTTTTTAAATATGTTATATTATTTTTTTTTATATTAAAGGCAATAGTTTCACCTCTTAATCGTTCTGCAAATAATTTCATTTTTAAAGATTTATTGTGAAATTTAAAAACATTTTTTTTAAAAAACATTTTTAATATCTCTTGTGTGTTATATCCTAACGCTTTTAGTAAAATAGTAACTGGAAATTTTCTTCGTCTATCAATTCTAACAAATAAATGATCTTTTGGGTCAAATTCGAAATCTAACCAAGATCCTCTATAAGGAATAATTCTGGCATTATATAATATTTTTCCTGATGAATGCGTTTTCCCTTTATCGCTATCAAAAAAAACACCTGGACTGCGATGTAATTGTGATACAACTACACGTTCAGTTCCATTGATAATAAAAGTTCCGTTTTTGGTCATAATAGGAATTTCTCCCATATACACTTCTTGTTCTTTAATATCTTTAATTTTTTTATTTAATATATCTTTTTCATATATAATTAAACGTAAAGTTACTTTTAATGGAACTGCATATGTTGTTCCTCTAATATGACATTCCATCATATTAAAACTTTTTTTTCCTAATCTATATTTTACATATTGAATTTCAGCACTTTCATTATAACTTTTTATAGGAAATACTGATTTTAAAGCTGATTCTATTCCATGTGCATGATTTTTTTTATGATCCATAAATTTTTTAAATGAATCAATTTGAATTGATAATAAGTAAGGAATATCTAAGACTTGTGGTTTTTGTCCAAAATCTTTTCTAATTCTTTTTTTTTCTGTATAGGAATAAACCATTGATTGTCTCTATTTAATAAAATTTTTGTTAAAGAAAATAAATTTCTTAAGGAAAAGAAATATTTTTAAAATTTTAAATAAATTTAAAATTTTTATATTAAAATATTTTATGCTGGTGATTGATTTCACCAGCTTGATTTAATAATTAATAAATTAGTAATATATTTTTATTATTTAATTTCAATTTCAGCTCCAGCGGTTTCCAACGTTTTTTTTAAAGATTCAGATTCTTCTTTATTAACTTTTTCTTTTAATAAAACTGGAGCTGATTCTACTAAATCTTTTGCTTCTTTTAGACCTAAACTAGTTAAGCTTCTTACAGCTCGTATTACAGAAACTTTATTTTTTCCGATTGATTTAATATGCACATTGAATTCTGTTTTTTCTTCTACTTTTTTAGCTTCTTGAGTATTATTATTTATTGTAATCACAGAAGATACATCAAATTTTTTCTCCATAGATTTAATTAAATCCATGACTTCCATTACAGACATTTTTGATACTGTTTTTAATATTTCTTCTTGAGTAATTGACATTTTTTTTCCTAATATAAATAAATTTTATTCTAATTTTTATCTTTTTTTATTTTAATAGCTCTTAAAATACGTACGAATTTTCCTATTGCTGCTTCTTTTAAAGTAAACATAAGTTTTTGTATAGATTCTTTATATGTAGGTATTAAAGCAAGTTTTTCTATATTTTTTGGATCAATAAATTTTCCTTCGAATGCAGCTCCTTTAATTTTAAAAGTTTTATTTTTTTTAGAAAATAAATATAATAATTTTGCTGCGCTTCCAGGATGATCTATTGAATGTGCAATTAAAGTAAATTTATGTAGTGTTTTTTTTAAACAATCAAAAGGTGTATTTTGAATTGCTTTTTTTAACAGAGTATTTTTAACTACGTTGATTTTTACTCTATTTTTTCTAGCTTTTTTACGTAGTATATTAATTTTATTTACGCTAATTTGATTTGAATTTGCTACTACTGCCGATAATGATTTTTTTGATATTTTTTTAATTTTTTCAATAATTATTTTTTTTTTTTGAAGATTAACTGACATTTTTACTCCTAGATTTTTTTGCAGAAATCCTTTATAATTATTTGAATAGGAAATTTAAATATATTTTTTCAAACTACAATAAAATTGAGCAAATTTATATTTTTTAGTTTATTTAAGTAATGTATTTAAGAATAATAAAATAAAAAACCTAATTTCTTACTAAAATATATAAAAATTAATTAAGAAACTAGGATATATTATATTTTTAAAAAAATATTTAATAATTTTATTCTAAAAAAGACTGTTCTAGTTCAATTGATTTACCCATCGTAGTCGTTAAGAATATTTTCTTTATATATATTCCTTTAGAAGCAGAAGGTTTTTGTTTTTTTAAAGCATTGATAAGATGTATTAAATTTTCTTTTATTTGATTTGTAGAAAAGTTTGTTTTACCAATAGAAGTATGTATAATTCCGTTTTTATCATTTTTGTATCTTATTTGTCCATTTTTTATTTCTTTTACTATATCAAAAATATTTGATGTAATTGTTCCGAGTTTATAACTTGGCATTAGTCCTTTTGGACCTAAAATAGATCCTAATAAACCAACTGTTTTCATAGATTCAGGTGTTGCTACAGTTACGTCAAATTTAATTTGATTATTTTTTATTTTTTGTGATAAATCTTCCATACCAATATATTCTGCTCCTGCTTTTTTTGCATCTTCTGCTTTTTTTCCATGTGCAAATACTGCCACTTTAATTTTTTTTCCAGTACCATGAGGTAGAGTTGTAGAACCTCTAATATTTTGATCAGTTTTTTTAGTATTAATTCCTAACATAATTGCTACATCAAAACTTTCAATAAATTTTTTTTTAGATTGATTTTTTAAATTTAAAATAGCATTTTCTAGTTCTTGGGTATTAATTTTTTTTTTATATATTTTAGAATTTTTATTTTTCATATTTTTTAAGAGCTTTCATCAATTTTTAAACCCATAGATTTTGCTGTTCCTATAATAGATTGACTAATTTTATCTAAGTTTGATCCAGTCATATCTGGTTCTTTAATTTTAGCTATTTCTTCTATTTGAGTTTTTTTTATTGTACCTACAAAATCAGTTTTAGGTTTTGTAGATCCAGTTTTTATACCTGCATATTTTTTTAATAATATAGATGCTGGAGGTGTTTTTGTAATAAATGTAAATGTTTTATCAGAAAATACACTAATTAATACGGGTGTTGGTAAACCTTTTTCTAATTTACTTGTTTCATTATTAAATTTCTTACAAAAATCCATTATATTTAAGCCTTTTTGACCTAATGCTGGACCTACTGGAGGACTAGGATTTGCTTGACCTGCTGGAATTTGTAATTTAATATATGCTGTTATTTTTTTCGACATTAATTTTCTCTTTTTTTATTTTAATATTTTATGTATTTTTTTCTACTTGATTAAAATCTAATTCTACAGGTGTAGATCGTCCAAATATAGATATTGATACTTTTAATCTGTTTTTATCATAATCAATAGTTTCTACAATTCCATTAAAATCTGAAAATGGTCCACTGTTTACTCGAATATTTTCTCCAGGTTCAAATAATGTTTTAGGTCTTGGTTTATTTCCAATTTGAAGTAATTTTTCTTTTATTTTTTGAATTTCTTTTTTATTAATTGGAAATGGTTTATCAGGAGATCCTCCAATGAATCCAATTACTTTAGGTATACTTTTTATTAAATACCAACTAAAATCATTTACAATCATTTTAATTAAAACATATCCTGGAAAAAATTTATATTCACTTTTTTTTCTTTTTCCTTTTTTAATTTCTATAACTTTTTCTGAAGGAATCATTATTTTTCCAAATATATTTTGAATATTTTTTTGTTTAATATGATCTTTTATAGATTTAGCGACTTTATTTTCAAATCCTGAATAAATTTGTATTGCATACCATTTTTTTTTTTTTGGTTTTTAATTTTCATTGTATAACCTATTTTATTTAATAGATGTAATAAAAGAAATAAGATAAAATATTATGTTGTCTAAACACCATAATATTATTGATATTAATATACTAATTAAAATGATAATAAATGTAGTATATAAAGTTTCTTGTTTTGATGGCCAGGTAATATTTTTTATTTCATAATTAATTTCTTTAAATATATTTTGTATATTATAAAGATATTTATTAATTATTAAAATTGTTATTATTGAAAATATGAGAGATATAAAAAAATTAATATATTTAAATTGTATAAAGAAAGGACAATATTTGTTTAAAAAAAAAGTTATTAAAAAAATAGAAAAAATAATTAGAATATTTTTTTTGTGTTTAAGAATTAAGTTTATTTTATCAATAATATTAGATTTCATGAGAAATCCTAAAAATAAAATTTTATAAATTTAAAAGATATAATTTAATGCTGATACCCAGATTTGAACTGGGGATCTCACCCTTACCAAGGGTGCGCTTTAAACCACTAAGCCATACCAGCTTTTATATTTATTCTTCTTATTGTCTTTTTTTTTAAAGTTATAATAGAGAATTGAGCGAACAGTGGGAATTGAACCCACATTATCAACTTGGAAGGTTGAGGTAATATCCTTTATACCATGCTCGCATATTTAAATGGTGGGAGAAGGATTCGAACCTTCGAAGTCTAAGACGTCAGATTTACAGTCTGCTCCCTTTGGCCGCTCGGGAATCCCACCTTTTATATTAATAATTAATACAAATAAAATTTTTTGCCGGCTACCGGAATCGAACTGGTGACCTACTGATTACAAGTCAGTTGCTCTACCGATTGAGCTAAGCCGGCAATATAAATTAATTTAAATATTTAATAAATTTTAATTAAATATTTTACATTAAGTGTATATTTTACTTTTTTTTTTTTAAAAAATCAAATACTTAAATATTCTTTTATTAAAATATTTTAAATAATTTTTAAATTAAATATGTATTTGAATGAAAAAATTTTTTAAAAAATAATTTTATGTATTTAAGTATTTTATATTTAAAAATATATTAAATTTAATTAAAAATTGTTACTAAAATGAAATTTTTAAATAAATTTTAAATATTTTTTTAATTTTATTAATATAATTAATATTTTTATATTATGGTAAAATACTAAAATTAAATAAAATTTTTTATGATGTATATTTATAAATTTTTATTAAAAAGTATAACATTTTTTAATTTTTTTATTTATATTATTTTAAATAATAAATTATGAGACGAAAAATTATGAACTTATTAAATAAAAAATTTATTAAAAATAAAACTAAAAATTATTTATCTATTCTACATAAAATTAATCTTTCTTTTGAATTTTTTCCTCCTTCTCAAATTGATTTAAATCAATTTTTTTGGAGTTCTATTAAGAAACTAATTTCTTTAAATCCATCTTTTATGTCTGTTACATATGGCGCTAATAATGGGAATAAAGATAATACATATAGTTTTATCAAAAAATTACAAAGTTTTACTAAAATAGATTCTGTACCTCATATGACCTGTGTTCATGAAAATAAAATTCAGTTAGAAAAACTTGCTTTAAAATATTGGAACTCAGGTGTTAAACATATTTTAGCTCTTCGCGGTGATTATCCTAAAAAAAATATTAAAACGCAAATGTATGCTAAAGATTTAGTAATTTTATTAAAAAATATTGCTAATTTTAAAATATCTGTTGCTGCTTATCCAGAAATTCATCCAGAAGCAAAAAGTTTACAAAGTGATTTAATGTATTTAAAAGATAAAATTGATTCTGGGGCTCATCAAGCTATTACACAATTTTTTTTTGATATAGATAATTTTTTAAGATTTAGAGATCGATGTTTAGGTATTGGAATTAAAGAAAAAATTATACCTGGAATATGTCCAATTAAAGATTTTGATCAAGTTTATAAATTTTGTTTACTTTCAAATATATATGTTCCAAATTGGATTAAAGATTTATATTTAAAATCAAATCAAACTTTAGCAGAGAAAAATAAAATAGGCTTTCAGTTAGCAATTAATATGATACAATCTTTATACAAAGAAGGAATAAAAGATTTTCATATATATACTTTAAATAAATCAGATTTTATATATTCTATTTGTCGTCATTTGTAATTTTTAATATAAAATAATTTTATTAAAAATATAAATTGTATTTAATTTTAATAATATAGTGTGATTTTTTAAAAATCATTTAAAATTTTTTTAATAATATTGATAAATAAATTTTAAAAAACTAATTTAATATAAGATTTTTGGAGATAACTTTGAATAAAAAAACGGTTGTTTTAGCATATTCGGGGGGTTTAGATACTTCAGCAATTATTCCTTGGATTAAAGAAAATTATAGTTTAAATATCTTTGCATTAGTAGTAGATATAGGTCAATCTAAAAATGATTTAAACGGTATTAAAGAAAAAGCTATACAATCAGGAGCGGTAGGATGTGAAGTTTTTGATTTAAAAGAAATTTTTGTTAAAGATTATATTTATCCTTTATTAAAAATAGGTTCTTTATATGAAGGTTCATATTTGTTAGGAACAGCAATTGCGCGACCAATTATCGCATTAGCTCAAGTAGAATTAGCAAAAAAAATTGGTGCGATTGCTGTAGCTCACGGAGCTACAGGTAAAGGTAATGATCAAGTTAGATTTGAAATGGCTTATTCTTCTTTATCTCCTAAATTAAAAATAATTTCTCCATGGAGAGAATGGAATTTTACATCTCGTGAAGAATTATTAGAATATTTACGTAAAAAAAATATTCCTACTACTGCTACTTTAAAAAAAATTTATAGTAAAGATGAAAATATTTTTCATATTTCTACAGAGGGTGGACGATTAGAAAATTTATGGAATAAATCAGAAAAAGATTGCTGGTCATGGACAAATAGTCCAGAAGAGGCTCCAAATAAACCGGAATATATTTCATTATATATAAAAAATGGTTGCGTTATATCTATAAACGGTAAAAATAAAAAACCAGTTCAATGTTTAAAAAAATTAAATAAAATTGGATCTATTCATGGAATTGGACGTATAGATATAGTAGAAAATAGATTAATTGGATTAAAATCTAGAGGTTGTTATGAAACTCCTGGTGGAACAATTATGTATCAGGCAATTAGAGCAATTGAACAATTAGTTTTAGATAAAGAATCTATGAAATGGAGAGAACAGTTAGCATTAGAAATGTCTCATATTATTTATGATGGTCGCTGGTTTACACCTTTAAGAAAGTCAATACAATCGGCTGCGAATAATTTATCTAAATTAGTAACTGGAGAAGTAGTTTTAAAATTATATAAAGGAATGGTATCTGCAGTACAAAAAAAATCTCCTAATTCATTATACTCAAAATCTTATTCTACTTTTGGAAAAGATTCAGTATATAAACAATCTGATGCATCTGGATTTATTAATCTTTTTTCTTTATCTTCTAAAATTCGTGCTATAAAAAAAAAATAATGTTTATATAATTTCTCTTTTAAAATTTTTTATGGAAAATTTAATATGGCTCTTTGGGGTGGTAGGTTTTTAAAAAAATCTGATAATTTTTTTAAAAATTTTAATAATTCTTTAAAAATAGACTATATTTTAATTAAACAGGATATTCAATCTTCTATAGCATGGTCTAAAATTCTTTTAGAAAGTAATATTATTAAAGAATATGAACAAAAACAGTTAGAAACAACATTAAATTTTATTTTTCAGGAAATTGAAAAAAATCCTAAAAAAATTTTATTAAGTGATTCCGAAGATATACATTCATGGGTTGAAAAAAAGTTAATTTATATTTTAGGAGATATTGGAAAAAAATTACATACTGGTAGAAGTCGAAATGATCAAGTAACAACAGATTTAAGATTATGGGTTAAAGAAAAAATTAATTATTTAAAAAAAAATCTCATAAGGTTACAAGAATCATTGGTATTTTTATCTGAAAAAAATATTGAATCTATTTTTCCTGGATATACTCATTTACAGCAAGCGCAACCAATTATTTTTTCACATTGGTGTTTAGCTTATTTTGAAATGATTCAAAGAGATTTTTCTAGATTAAATGATTGCTTTAAACGAGTAAATGTTAGTCCTTTAGGATCTGGTGCTTTATCTGGAACAGGCTGGAAAATTAATAGAAAAAAATTAGCTCATTTAATGGGATTTGCTAAAGTCAGTAATAATAGTTTAGATAGTGTTTCTGATAGAGATTATGTAGTAGAATTATTATCTATTGCTTCTATAGGAATGATGCATTTATCTAGATTTTCAGAAGATTTAATATTTTTTAATTCAGGAGAATGTAACTTTATAGAGTTATCAGATCAAGTGACTTCAGGATCTTCTTTAATGCCACAAAAAAAAAATCCAGACGCATTAGAATTAATTAGAGGAAAAACTGGTCACGTATATGGTTCTTTATTAAATATTCTTGTATTACTAAAAGGATTACCATTAGCATATAATAAAGACATGCAAGAAGATAAAAAAAATTTATTTGACGCTTTAGAAACATGGGAATCTTGTTTAAATATGTCTAAAATAGTATTATCAGGATTAAAAATAAATATTAACAAATGTAAAAAATCTGCTGAAAAAGGATATACAAATTCTACAGATTTAGCAGATTATTTAGTACGTCAAGGCATGAGTTTTAGAGATTCGCATCATCTTTCTGGTAAAATAGTTTTATATGCTCTTTCTCAAAATAAATCTTTATCTGAATTAAGTTTACCTGAGTTTAAAAAATTTTCAGAATTATTTAATGATAATGTTTATAAAGAAATTGATTTAAAAAATTGTTTAGATAAAAAAATATCTCGTGGTGGAACATCAAAGATACAAATATTAAAAGCAATATTTAGATCTAAAAAACAAATTTTAAAAAATATTTCTACATAAAATGTTATATATGATTTTTTTAATAAAATTTAAAAAAATATTTTATTTAATAATAAATTAAAATTTGTTTTAAATAATTTATATAAATTATTAAATCTTTTGATATAAATTTAGATAAAATATATTTTATTTAGAATAATTTTAATAGGATTTCAAATGAAAAATTTTTTATATTTTATACATAGTCATTTATTTCTTTTTTCTGCGTGGTTAATATTATTATTTTCAATAATTTCTTTTATTACTCAAAAATTATTTTCAAGAGCTAAATTAATTGATATTAATCACGTTATGTTATTTATCAATGACAAATCTTCAATTATTATTGATGTTCGTTCAAAAAAAGATTTTTTGAAAGGTTTTATTCCAAATTCTATTAATATTCCTTTAAAAAAAATTTATTCTTATAACTTAGATAAGTTAAATTCTTTTAAAACTAAAAATATTATTTTTGTTGCTGATGATAATATTTTTTTACAAGATTGTATAGACATTTTTTATAAAAATAATTTTAAAAAATTATTTATTTTAAAGCATGGATTAAAAAAATGGAATGTAAAAAAATTACCATTAATATGTAGAAAATAATTTTATTTAAAATATTTTTGTAAGATTAATTATTATATATAAATAAAAATACTAATAACTTATTAGAGATGATTTATGTTAGAAGAAAAAAAACAAACAGAAAAAAAAATAAAAAAGTTTCAAATTCAAAAAATTTATACTAAAGATATTTCTTTTGAATCTCCTTATACACCTCAAATTTTTAAAGAAAAATGGGATCCAAAAATTTCTTGTGATTTAAACACTACATGTGATAAATTAAACGATGATTTATTTGAAGTAATTTTACGTGTTACTGTTAAAGTAAATATTCAACGTAAATTAGTATTTTTATGTGAAGTTAATCAAGCTGGTATCTTTTATATTAAAGGAATCAAGAAAATAGAATTGCCTCATTGTTTAAATGTATACTGTCCGAGTATTCTTTTTCCTTATATTAGAGAAAATGTTTCTAATTTAACATCTAAGGGTGGTTTTCCTCAACTAAATTTAGAACCTATTAATTTTGATTTAGCATTTAATCAAACAATATCTAAAAAAAATTTTAAAAATTAATTTAATATAAACTATTTATATTTTCGGAAAAAATATTTTTAAATTTTAATTATTTTGTTAACAATAATCATATTTAATTATTGTTAACGATATATTAGAAAATTTTAATTAATTAATAAATACTGTATTTTAATTATCTAGAAAACTTTTTAATATTTCAGATCTACTTGGATGTCTTAATTTTCTTAAAGCTTTTGCTTCAATTTGTCGAATTCTCTCTCTTGTAACATCAAATTGTTTACCTACTTCTTCTAGTGTATGATCTGTATTCATATCAATTCCAAATCTCATACGTAATACTTTTGCTTCTCTAGGAGTTAAACTAGATAGAATGTTATGAGTAGCGTTTTTTAAACTTTTAGATGTAGCAGATTCTAGAGGTAATTCTAATGTAGTATCTTCAATAAAATCTCCTAGATGAGAATCTTCATCGTCTCCTATAGGTGTTTCCATAGAAATTGGTTCTTTAGCAATTTTTAAAACTTTTCTAATTTTATCTTCTGAAATTAGCATTTTTTCAGAGAGTTCTTCTGGTGTAGGTTCACGACCTATTTCTTGTAAAATTTGTCTAGAAATTCTATTTAGTTTATTAATAGTTTCGATCATATGTACAGGTATTCTAATTGTTCGAGCTTGATCAGCTATTGATCTAGTAATTGCTTGTCTAATCCACCATGTTGCATAAGTCGAAAATTTATACCCTCTACGGTATTCAAATTTATCTACTGCTTTCATTAAACCGATATTCCCTTCTTGTATTAAATCTAAAAATTGAAGACCGCGATTTGTGTATTTTTTTGCAATAGAAATGACTAATCTTAAATTTGCTTCAACCATTTCTTTTTTAGCATATTTAGATTTTTTTTCTCCAAGAATAATTTTTTTATGAATTTTTTTAATTTGACTAATTTTTAATTGTACTTTTTTTTCTATTTTGATTAATTTATTTATTCTATATTGAATAATTTTTTCTAATTTATGAATTTTTTTTGACCATTTTACATTCATTTTTTTTATTATAAATAACCATTTTTTATTTGTTTCATTACCTAAAAATAGCTTTATAAAAATTTTTTTTGGAACATGACATTTATCTATGAATAATTTCATAAGAATATTTTCATGTATACGAATACGTTGAATAATATAACGCATACTTTTTTTAAGATAATTAAATTGTTTTGGAGCCAATTTAAATTGTTTAAAAATTATAGATAATTTTTTTATTTCTCGAATAGAATCTTTATGATTACGAGTTTTTTTTTTAATGATTTTTTTTGTTAGAATATATTGATTTTTTAATTCAGAAAATTTGTTTTTCATCAATTTTTTATCTATAAAATCTTCTTCTGTATTTTTTTTATTTTCTTTTCGAAAATTTTCATGTACATCATGTATTTCTAAATGAAAGTTATTATTTTTAATATTTGTATATTTATATTCAATGTTTTGATCTAAAAATCCTGTTATTACATCAGAGATTTTTATTTTTCCTGATTTAATTTGACTATATTTTTTTAAAAGATATTGAATAGATTTTGGATATTCTGATACTGAAGCTTGAATTTGTTTAATTCCATCTTCTATTTTTTTTGCTATTTTAATTTCACCTTCACGTGTTAATAATTCTACTGTACCCATTTCTCTCATGTACATTCGTATCGGATCTGTTGTTCGCACTAGTTCTGTTTCAACATTAGATAGTACTTGTGTTGCAGCTTCTACAACTTCTTCATCTGTATTATTAGAGTTATTTAATATTAAATCATCTGAATCAGGCACTTTTTCTACTACTTGAATTCCCATATCATTAATAATTTGAATGATATCTTGAATTTGTTCTGAATCAATCATATCTTCTGGTAAATGATCGTTAATCTCAGCAAAAGTTAAAAATCCTTGCTCTTTACCATAAGTAATAAGAGCTTTCAGCTGTGATTTTTGGTTTTTATCCATAAGATAATATCCGCTTTATAAATTTTAATTAAGGAGATTCTTTTATTATATTAAATATAAATGATATTATTAGAAATAATAAATTTTTTAGTTAATAATTTTTAGAATAAATTTTTTTGTTTTTTAATTATTTTTTTGTTAATTAACCAAAATTCTTTTTTTTCTTTATTATTTAAGCCTTTTTTTTGTTCTTTTAATAATAATTTTTTTAATTTTTTTTTTAATGATTTTACATATAAAAAATTGATAAGTTCTAAAAATGTTTTTTTAATTTTTTTTTTTTCTATCATATTATTCCATATAGACAAGTATTTTAAAATTAAATATATTTTTTTTTCTCTATATTGTTCTAATAATAGTCCAGTATTTATATTAGGATTTAAAGAACATTTTTTAATAATATTTAAAAAAATCTTAATACCTTTATACTTTATTTTAGATATTTTTTTATTTGAAATTAATATATATAATTTTGGATTTTGAATAATTAAACTAATTAAAACTCTCATTAAACTATATTTTTTCTGTATATGAATATGTTTATTTTTTTTTTTTAAAATTACTTTAAAGTAATTTATATCTAATATTCCAAATTTTTTACTTAATAATTTATATAAAAAAAATTTATAAGTATGACTATGAATTTTTTTAATTAAAGATACCGCTTGATAAATAAAATCTTTTTGACCTTCTATTGTATTCAGATCATGTTTTTTTATAAGATTTTGAAATAAATATTCTGACATATATATAGAATTTTTTATTTTTTTTTTAAAGGCTTGTTTTCCTTTTTTTTTTATAAAAGAATCCGGATCTTCATTTTTTTCAAGTAAAATAAATTTAATATTTCGATCGTTATATAAATATGGTAAAGCATTTATTAATGTATTCCAAGATGCATTTCTTCCTGCTTTATCTCCATCATAACAAAATATAATTGTTTTAGTTATATTAAATAAAATTTTAAAGTGCTCTTTTGTACATGCTGTACCTAAAATAGAAATTACATTTTTAATTTTAAATTGAGTAAGTAAAATAACATCAAAATATCCTTCTACAACAATGACATGTTTAATATTCTTTTTTTTATTTTGAATTTCATATAATCCATAAATTATTTTTTTTTTATGAAATATTTCTGTTTCTTGAGAATTTATATATTTAGGTAATTTATTTTCTGTTAAAGAGCGTCCTCCAAATCCATGAGTTCTGCCATATCTATCGCGTATAGGTAATATAATTCTTTGATCAAATTTATCATATATATTCCCTAAATAATTTATATTAATTATTCCAGTTTTTTGTAAATCATTTTTTGTATAATTTTTTAATTGAGTTTGAAGAATTTTATTTAGTGTATATGTATTAGAATATCCTATTAAAAATAAATTTATAATTTTTTTTTTAATTTGTCTATTTTTTATATATTCAAAAGCATTTTTTGAGTTTTTATTAAAAAGATTTTTATGATATATATAAGATATGTTGTTCATTAATTCATATAAATTTTTTCTATAAAAATATTTTTTTTCAATAATAGAATTATTTTTTTTAAATGGAATATTAATATTATTTAGAATTGATAATTCTTCTATACATTCTATAAAATTTAACCCATCATAATTCATTAAAAAGTCAATTACGTTACCATGTACATGACATCCAAAACAATGAAAAAATTGTTTTTCATAGCTTACAATAAAAGAAGGAGTTTTTTCTTCATGAAATGGACACTTTGTTTGATAATTTTTTCCTTTTTTTTGTAAATTAATTCTAGATTGTATTAAATCTACAATATTAGTTTTTAATAATAATTCGTTAATAAATGGTTTTGGAATTGTTCGAATCATATGCCTCATTAAAATAAAATCTTTTTTTTTGAGATATGTATTTAACCGTTCGCATTTTTTATATGAACGGTTTAAATAATACTTTAATAAAATTTTTTTAATACATTTTTTTTCTTTTTAAATTTTCTCTACATAACTTTTTAGTTAATCTTTTGATAGCAGAAGCTTTAGCACGTTTTCTTCTAGTAGTAGGTTTTTCATAACATTCTCTTCTACGAATTTCTGCTAAAATTCCTGCTTTTTCACAAGATCTTTTAAAGCGTCTTAAAGCAACATCAAACGGCTCATGCTCACGAACTTTTATTATTGGCATATTTTTTTCTTATTTTAATTATAAAGATACCTTCGATATAGAATAGTTTATCAAATTTATAATTTTAAATCAGTTATTTAAATAAAATATTATATAAGGAATATAAAAAATGAGAATTTTAGGTATTGAGACTTCTTGTGATGATACAGGAATAGCTGTTTATGATGATAAATATGGTTTAATAATAAATCAAGTATTAAGTCAATCTAATATTCATAATAAATA
The DNA here is from genome assembly GCF_964058995.1 of Buchnera aphidicola (Chaitophorus populicola). Lineage (GTDB taxonomy): Bacteria > Pseudomonadota > Gammaproteobacteria > Enterobacterales > Enterobacteriaceae > Buchnera_J > Buchnera_J aphidicola_BO. The sequence goes on from NZ_OZ060382.1 coordinate 51,320, forward strand.
CGGTGGAATTGTTCCAGAAATAGCTTCTAGAGAGCACATGTTAAATATTTTCAATTTATGTAAAAGTATATTTAAGAAAAGAAATAATAATATAGATAATATTGATGCTATAGCATATACTGCTGGACCAGGATTGTCAGGTTCTTTATTAGTAGGTGCAACCTTTAGTAATTCTTTAGCTTATTCTTTAAATATACCAACTATTATAATAAATCATCTAGAAGCACATTTATTATCTGTTATGATGGAAGATAAGTGTCCTATTTTTCCTTTTTTAACTTTATTAGTTTCTGGAAAACATACAGAAATAATTTATGCGCATGCTTTAGGAAAATATAGTTTATTGGGAAAATCTATAGATGATGCAGCTGGTGAAGCTTTTGATAAAGTATCTAAAAATTTAAAATTAAGATATCCAGGTGGTCCAGAAATTTCTAAAATATCTAAATTTGGAACTTTAAATAAATATGTTTTTCCGAAACCTATGTTAAAAAAAAATAATTTAAATTTTAGTTTTTCAGGATTAAAAACTTCTGTAATTAATTTTATTAATAAAAAAAAAAATTTAAATTTTCAATTTAAAGCTGACGTAGCTAAAGCATTTGAACAATCTATAACAGATGTTTTAGTAAAGAAATGTGAAAAAGCTATTCAAAAAACAAATATTAATCGTTTAGTTATTTCTGGAGGAGTAAGCGCTAATACAGAATTAAGAAAAAAATTAAAAATAATGGTACAACGATATAAAGGAAATCTGTTTTTTTCTAGACTGGAATTATGTACTGATAATGCAGCAATGATAGCTTATACTGGAATGTTAAAATTTAAATTAAATCAAATAGATAGAAATTATGGTATCAAAGTTTATCCTAAATGGAAAATTTATAATTAAGAATTAAAATTTTTTTCATTAGATAAGTATTTTATAATATCTTGAATAGAAATTATAGTTATTTGATATAATTCTGCAAATTTAATACTATCTTTTATACGAAACATAGATCCATTTTTTTTAGTTAGTTCACAAATTACACTGTATTTTCCAAATCCAGCGAGATTTACTATTTCTAAAGATGATTCTGTATGTCCTGCTCTATATTTTATACCTTTAACATGGGCTCTTAATGGAAAAATATGTCCTGGTTTATTTAAATGATGCGGTTTAGCATTTTTTGCAATTGCTGTTTGAATAGTTTTTAATCTGTCTTTAGCAGATACACCTGTAGTAATTCCTTTAGCGGATTCTATACTTATGGTAAAACCTGTTTTATATGCATTAGTATTATTTTTAACCATCATAGGAAGTTCTAATTTTTTTCTTTTTTGATCTGTTATACATAAGCATACTATTCCACTACAATTTCTAATCATAAAAGCCATTTGCTTGACTGTCATTGTTTTAGCTGAAAATACTAAATCACTTTCATTTTCTCTATCTTGATCATCTATAATAATGATTCCTTTTTTATTTTTTAAATCAGAAATTGCATTTTTAATACGATTTTTAGAATTACCAAATTTAGATAATAAATACATACGATGGACCTTATGAAAAAAAAATAAATTTATAAAATTATTTATATAATCTATTTTTTAAGATAAAAATTTAGCATATTTTTTATGATTAGACTATTATATTTTTAAATCTATAATTTTATATTATTATTTAAATTAATAAAATTCTTTATGATTGTATAAATATAATTTTATTATTTTTTAAAATATAGGGTGATTAATGAAAATTTATTTAGTAGGAGGAGCTGTTAGAGATTATTTGTTAAAATTACCTATTAAAGATAGAGATTGGGTGGTAGTAGGATCTACACCACAAGATTTACTTAAAAAAAAATTTAAACAGGTAGGAAAAGATTTTCCAGTTTTTTTACATCCAAAAACTTTTGAAGAATATGCATTAGCTAGAACTGAAAAAAAATTCGGTGTAGGTTATACTGGTTTTAAAACTAATTATTCTAAAAAAGTTACTTTACATGAAGATTTAATTAGAAGAGATCTAACAATTAATGCTATTGCTCAAGATCAATATGGAAACTTTATTGATCCTGTACATGGAATTCAAGATATTAAATTAAGAATATTAAGGCATATTTCAGAATCTTTTATAGAAGATCCATTAAGAGTATTAAGAGTAGCAAGGTTTTCTGCTCAATTAGCACATTTAGGTTTTTATATAGCAAAAGAAACTATGAAAGTAATGAATTTTATAGTTCAAAGTGGAGAATTATCTTTTTTAACTTCTCATAGAGTGTGGAATGAAACAAGAAAAGCGTTATTAACATATTCTCCTCATGTGTATTTTCTAATTTTAAAAAAATGCAATGCATTATCTATTTTATTTCCAGAAATTGATTATTTATATAAAATTAAAAAAAATTATTTTTTTTATAAAAATAAAAATTTAGGAGAACATTTTTTATTCTCTTTATCTAATTTTTCAAAAAAATATCGTTCTATAAAAATGAGATTTGCTTTTTTATGTCAGTTTTTTATTTATTATAAAAATTTTTATATTCAAAATTATTTAAATAAAGATAGTTTTTATCATTCTCATTTAATAAAGAAAATGTTTATTAGATTAGATATTCCAAGTTCAATTCGTAAATTATCATATATTGTGGCAAAAAATTATTTTTTTTTACATAATATCTTTTGTATTACTTCCAAAGATATAGTAAATTTATTTAATCGTATGGACATTTGGAGAAATCCATCTCAAATTCTTAAAATTTCTGTTTTAAGTGAATATTGTTTATTTTTTTCTAAATGCAAATATCATTGTAAAAAAAAAAATATTAGTAATTTTTTTAAAATAATTTTTTTAATTATTAATGTCATTTCTATAAAATTTATTTTACAAGAAGGATTTAAAGGATATTTAATTAAAAAAGAATTAATACGATTAAGAATTTTTATTTTAGATATTTATAGATTGAAAGTTTTTATATTAAAATAAAATTTATTTTTTTAAATATATTTTCTTAATATTTTTAAATAAAATTGTATAAATATAATTTTAAATTTTTAAAAATTTACTAAAACGGCGTTCAACCGCCGTTTTAAAAAAATTTTTTCTATTTTTTATGTACATACATAATTACACTTTTTCCAGCAATAGTTGTACCTTCTTTTTTTTCTATAATTTTGAATTTTTCTATATTAGATATAATTACAGGAGTAATTAAAGATTTTGCAGTTTTTTTAAGTAATTCTAAGTCTACTTTTAAAATTACATCTCCTACTTTAACTTGTTGTCCTTCTTTTGCATAAGATTTAAAACCGTTTCCTTGAAGTTTGACTGTATCAATACCAAAATGTACAAAAATTTGAATGCCATTCATAGATTCAATAGAAAATGCATGTAATGTTTTAAAAATTGTACCTAATTTTCCATTTATAGGAGAAACAATATATTTACTTGTAGGTTTTATTGCTAAACCATCTCCTACTATTTTTTTAGAAAATACTACATCTGGAACTTTTTCAATAGGTATGATTTTTCCAGAAATAGGAGCAATAATTTTCGTTCTTTTATCTATATGAGAATCTTTTTTTTTAAAAAAATTTGAGATAAAGTTCATTAGATTCTCCTATTTTATTTATAGTAAATTTTCTTTTTTATTAAAATTTTTTATAAGATTTTGAATATTTTTTATTTTTTTTTCTTTTAAAACTTTTTTTGCAAATTTTTTTGATTTTTTAAAATTTATTTTTCTAATAATATTTTTTATATTGGGAATAGAAATTGAACTCATACTAAGTTCATCAATGCCCATACCTACTAATAATGCAATAATTTCTGGATTACTTGCTAATTCTCCACATATTCCTGTCCATTTTCCAGATTTATGTGATGCAGAAATAACTTTTTTAATAAGATATAATATAGAAGGACTAATAGGTTGATATAGTTTAGAAATGATTTCATTACCACGGTCTACAGCTAATGTGTATTGTGTTAAATCATTTGTTCCGATGCTAAAAAAATCTACTTCTTGAATTAAATATTTAGAAATGATAGCAGATGAAGGAGTTTCTATCATAATACCTATTTTTATTTTTTTATTAAAAGGAATGTTTTTTTTTTTTAATTCATATTTAATATTTTTAATTTCTTTTTTTAAAAAATAAATTTCTTCCATTGAAATAATCATTGGAAACATTATTTTAAGTGCACCAAAAACAGAAGCTCTTAATATTGCTCTAATTTGATCATGTAAAATTTTTATATTATCAATAGATACTCTAATAGCTCTCCATCCTAGAAATGGATTATCTTCTTTAGGAAAATTCATATAAGATAAATTTTTATCTCCTCCTATATCCATAGTCCTAATAATAATACTTTTTCCATTCATTTTTTCAGCTATAGATTTATAAGCTTGAAATTGTTCTTCTTCTGAAGGTAAATTATTTCTTCCCATAAATAAAAATTCTGTACGATACAAACCAATAGATTCTGCACCATATTTTTTTGCATTAATAGAATCTTTATAGTTTCCTATATTTGATCCTATTTCTATTTTTTTTCCATCTTGAGTAATCGCAGGAAGATTTTTTAATAATTTTAATTTTTTTTGTATATTAAAATATTTTTTTTTTTCTTTTTTAAAGTATTCTATTTTTTTTTCTGAAGGATTAATGATAATTTTATTATTAATACTATCTAAAATTAAAAAATCTCCATTTTGAACTTTTTTTGTAATGTCTTTAGTGCCAACAATTGCAGGTATTTCTAAAGATCTTGCCATAATTGAAGTATGAGATGTAATACCTCCTAAATCTGTAATAAACCCTATAATTTTTTCTAAATTCATTTGTGTTGTTTGAGATGGAGTTAAATCTCTAGTAATTAAAATTACTTTTTTTTTTATATTACTTAAATCAATTACTGGAATATTTAAAATATTTTTTAATAATCTATCACCTATATCTCGTATATCTATAGCGCGATTTTTTAGGTATTCATCTTTTAAATCTTCTAAAGTATGGATTTGTTCTTGAATAATTTTTTCTATAGCAAAATCTGCTGAAATTTTTTTTTTTTTAATTAAAGAAATAATTTCTGTTTCTAACTCTTCATCTTCAAGTAATAATATATGTCCTTGAAATATAGAAGCTTTTTTTTTTCCAAATTTTTTTTTTGCTTGGTTTTTTATTTCATGAATTTGTTGAGCTGATTTTTTTCTAGCTTGAAAGAATTTTTTAATTTCTATTTGAACATTTTTTTCAGATATGTTTTCTTTATTAATTTTAATTTTTTTTTCTTTAAAAAGAAGTACTGTTCCAAAAACAATGCCTGGTGATGCTGAAATTCCTGAAATCATGACATTACCGTTGAATATAATAAATAATAAAAGTGAGAAATAAAATTTTTTTAAATAAAATTTAATTTAGAATTATAAATAAAAAATTTATTTTATAGAAAAATTTTTATTTTATATAAGTTTTTTTATAAAATTAGATAATTTATTAATAGCTTTTTTTTCATCTTCTCCTTCAGCGGATAAAATTATAGTACTACCTTTTGTAATTCCTAAAGTTTGTAATTTAAATAAACTTTTAGCACTAGCTTCTTTACCATTTAAAATCACTGTAATTTTTGAAATATATTTTTTTGCTTGTTCAACTAATTGTGCTGCAGGTCTTGTATGTAATCCATTAGGAGAATTAATATGTATTTTTTTTTGAAGCATGATGAATTTATCCTTAATTACAAAGTTTATATAAATTTATATAATAAATTTTTTCTTGAATTTTATAATATTTATATATTTTATTTGATTTTATTGTGAAAATAAATCACTTTATATTAACATTAATATTGAAATTCTGATAAAAAAATAAAGAATATATTTTTAAAATGTTTTGATTTTAACAGCTTAAAATAATATAAAAATATTATTTTTTAATAATAAATGTAAATAAATTTTTAAATAAAATTTTAAGGTATTAATTACAAAAAATATTTTAAAAAATTCTATAGTAAAATTAAATAAACTTTATATAATATTAAATATTTTTTTATAAAAAATGATATATAATGAATATAATAATTAGCAATTTTTCGGTTTTATATGAGTAAAATAATTAAAAAAATAAAAAATTTACAAAATAAAATAATTTATCATAATTATTTATATTTTTATTTAGATAAACCTATTATTTCTGATAGTAAATATGATTATTTATTTAATAAGTTAAAATACCTTGAAAAAAAAGTTAATAAAAAAAAAATTATTAATTCTCCTACTCATTTAATTGGTTCATCTATTTTTAAAAAATCTAAATTTAGAAAACATTTAACTCCAATGTTATCTTTAGAAAATATTTTTGATAAAAAAAATTTTATAAATTTTTATAAAAAAATGTTACTTTTATCAAATACAAAAAGTATCAAATTTTGTTGTGAATTAAAGTTTGATGGTGTTGCTGTAAATTTAATTTATATAAATGGAATTTTAAAACAAGCATCAACTCGTGGAGATGGAAAAAAAGGAGAAGATGTTACTAAAAATATATTTTTCATTAAATCTATTCCATTAATTTTAAATGGGTTAAATTTTCCTCAAATAATGGAAATTAGAGGTGAAATTTTTATTTCAAAAAAAGATTTTATTTCTTTAAATAAAAAAAATTTTATTTTGAATAATAGTAAGTTTTCTAGTGCTCGTAATTTAGCATCTGGGTTATTACGTAGAAAAAATTTAGATAGTTCATTAAAAAAAAAATTATTATTTGTTTGTCATGGATTTGAATTATTTAATTATTTTAAAAAAATTGATAGTTATTATTTAAATTTACTAGAAATAAAAAATTGGGGTTTTAATATTAGTGATCAAATATTGTTATGTAAATCTAAAAATGAAATTCTAAGTTTTTTTCAAAAAACTAATAAATTAAGATCTACATTAAAATTTGATATAGATGGAGTTGTAATTAAGATAGATTCATTACGATTAAGACATAGAATTGGTTTAATTTCTCGTGCTCCACGTTGGGCTATAGCTTATAAATTTCCAAATGAAGTTAAAAAAACTAAACTTATACAAGTAAAATTTAAAGTTGGACGTACCGGTGTAATTACGCCTGTAGGTTATTTTGAACCTGTTTATATTCATGGAGTAAAAATTACAAAAGCATCAATTTATAATAATAAAGAATTAAAAAAATTAAATTTATATCTTGGAGATACAATTTTTATATGTCGTGCAGGAGATGTTATACCTAAAATTATAAGCAAAGAAAATTCTTTTATAGAAAACTTAAAAAATAAAGTAATATTTCCAAATAAATGTCCTTCGTGTTCATTTATTTTAAAAACATGTACTCAACAAAACAATTTTTATTGCACTAATAGTTTTTTTTGCATACCACAAATACAAAAACGTATTATACATTTTTTTTCTAAAGATTCTTTTAAAATAAAAGGATTAAGTCCTCATATAATTAATCAATTAATAAAAAAAAATAATTTTCGTAATCCAATAGATTTTTTTAAATTAGATTTTCAAACTTTATTTAAATTAACAAATGTAGGAAAAAAAACTGCAAATAATATTTTAAATGCTTTAAATAAATTTAATTCTATTAATTTAGATAAATTTATTTATTCTTTGGGGATTAAAGGTATTGGTAGGAGTGTTGCATATAATCTAGCAAATTATTGCGGATCTTTAACAAATTTTTTAAAAATACCTCAAGAAGATGCTTTAAAAATTCCAGGTGTCGGGAAATTAATTTACAATAATTTATCAAATTTTTTATCTAATAATAATAATTTGAATATTATTGATCAATTAATTAATAAATTTTATATTCGCGTTTTATTTAAAAAAGACAAACGTTTATTTTTTAAAAAATCAATTTTTTATAAAAAAAACATTTTAATTACAGGTCAATTAAAAAATTTTTCTAGAACAGAAATTATATATAAATTAGAAAATTTAGGTGGAATAGTAAAAAATTATATTTCAAAAAAAATTGATTTAGTAATTTTAGGAAAAAATCCTGGAAAAAAATTTATATATGCAGTAAATTTTAAAAAGAAGATTATTTCTGAAGATGAATTAATAAAAATATTTTCTAAAATATAATTTTTTATTTGGGTCGTGCAGGATTTGAACCTGCGACCAATTGATTAAAAGTCAACTGCTCTACCAACTGAGCTAACGACCCTATATAGATAAATATATAATTTGGGTAATGACGGATTTGAACCGCCGACTTCCTCCGTGTAAGAGAGGCGCTCTACCAACTGAGCTAATCACCCTTTTTTATAAATAAAATAATTTATAAAATTTAATTAATATTTATTAATAAAATTTATGTCTTAATTATTTTTAAATTTTAAAAATTTTTATTTCATTATATAATATTTTTATTAAAAAATACAATAATATTTATTAATAAGAGCAATTATGATTATAAAAACACGTTTTGCACCTAGCCCAACTGGAAATTTACATTTTGGAAATATTAGAACAGCTTTATATTCTTGGTTATATGCTAAAAAAAATAATGGAATTTTTGTGTTAAGAATAGAAGATACAGATCAAAATAGATCAAAATCTATTTTTTCTAAAAATATTTTTGATACACTAAAATGGTTAAATTTAAATTGGAATGAAGGTCCTTTTTTTCAAAGTAAAAAAATAAAATATTATCAAGAAATTATTTCATATATGTTAAAAAAAGGATTTGCATATAAATGTTATTGTAATAATGATGTATTGTTAACTATGAAGAAAAAAAAAATTTCTAAAAAAGAAAAACCAAGATATGATGGTAGATGTAGAAATTTAGATAAAAATTTTCATAGTTTAAATAAATATGTAATTAGATTTAAAAATCCGATGAATGGAATTGTATCATTTAATGATATGATTCGCGGAAATATTAAAATTAACAATTCTGAGTTAGATGATTTAATTATTCAAAGAGCAAATGGTATACCAACATATAATTTTTGTGTAGTAATTGATGATATTGATTCAAATATTACGCATGTTATTCGTGGTGAAGACCATATTAATAATACTCCTCGTCAAATAAATATTCTTAAAGTATTACAAGCTAAAATACCATCTTATGCTCATTTATCTATGGTCATGAATAGTAATAAAAAAAATTTTTCTAAAAGAGATAATTCAACTAAAATCTTAACTTATAAAAAATTAGGCTATTTACCAGAAGCAATTTTAAATTATATTGTTCGATTAGGATGGTCACATGGTAATCAAGAGATTTTTAGTATAAAAGAAATGATTCAATTTTTTAACTTTAAATCAATTACAAAATCTTCTAGTATTTTTGATTTAAATAAATTACTCTGGATTAATAAACATTATATGAATATCTCTAATCAAAAATATATTAAAGAAATAATTTTTTATTATTTTAAAAAAAATAATTTAGATTATAAATTTGGACCTAATTTAGATAAAATTATAGAAAATTTTTTACCACATAGTTATACTATTCAAGATTTATTTAATTCAATTGTAGATTTTTATATTCAAGATAATAATATTATGTATCCAGATTGTATAAATAGTTATTTAAACTTTGATACATTAAATATTTTAGAAACTATATATAAAAAAATTTTAATATTAAAAGATTGGAATTTAAATGTAATTTTAAATATAATAAAAAATGTATCATTATGTTTAAATGTTTCATTAAAAAATATTATTATTCCAATACGTTTAGCTTTAATTGGAAAAATTCATTCTATAGGAATTAATAAAATTATTTATTTTTTAGGAAAAAAAAAATCTTTATTAAGACTAAACAAATTTATTGAGCATATAAAAATGTTATTATTTTTATAGATTTGTAAATATTTAAATAAAATTTTTTTTAAAATATATATATTTAAATATAAATAAAAATTTTAATTTTTTTTAAATTCTAAAATTTTAAATTTTTATAATTTTATAATATATTTTTAAAACATTTTATAACAATATAATTTATATATAAAAATTTCTTAATAAAAATATATTTATTTTATTTTAGCCTGATATGCATTTATTAAAATTTTTATTATTTAAAATATAAAAAATTTTGTATACTTTTTGTAATTTTATTTTATTATATTATATAAATACATTAGAAAATTATATTGATTTTTCATATAATTTTAAAAATATAGTAAGATATATGAATTAGGTTATTTAAAATTATGAATTTTTATTTAAAAGATAATAAACATACAAACAAAAAATCATGTATTATGAATATTTTTTTTTACTTATTAAAAAATGGAAATAAATTTTTCTTAATCTTTTTTTTTGTAATTACGATATTTTTTTCTTTATTTTTTTGGATGCAACCGATTAATTACAAGATCATTAATAAATATTTATTTTTAAAAGATAATAAAATAACGACTGAAAAATTAAATAATTTAAATATTTCAGATAGATATACAAGAATTTCTAAATTTTTATTTCATTCAAAAGATAAAATAAATATTTTTAATATACGTTCTGAAAATTTAAAATTAAAAAATAGTTTAATAAGCTCAAAATTATTTAATTCAGATAATTTTAGAATAAATAATTTATTTGATCAAAAAAAAAATTATCAACAGTTAATAGAGAAAAAATTATCACAAAACATAGAAAAATTAAAATTTTTAAACAATGCTAACTCGCATATTATTTTTTCTACTTTAGATGCATCTAATGAATCTTTTGTATCATTTCTTATAAGAATTAATACATTTAAAAATTTTATTTCAGAAGATTTATCAGATGCAATTATTTCTGTAATTTCTTCGAGTATTCCAAATTTATCTAAAAAAAATATTGCTATTATTAGTCAATTTGGAAAAAAATTTAATTCAAATAAAAATTTTTTATATACTCAAACAAATTATCAAGATATTAATCTTAATCGTTTTATTATAAATAAATATAAAAATCAAGTTAAAAAAAATTTATTATCAAAAGTTATAAAACAAATTAATTATTTTAGATTAATTTATATAAATGATTTTAATAAATTATATAAAAGGAAATTTGCTTATTTTCAAGATTTGAATTTTTTTAAAAAAATATATATATTAAAAAATAACTTTTTTTTAATTAATACAATTACAGAGAGTAAAAAAAATTATGGTCTTATTATTTTTAGTAATTCTTGTAAGAAATATGGTGATGTAGAAAAAAGATTTGATTATATAAATTTGTTTCAAAAAAAAAAATTTAATTTTAAATTAAATAAAAAAAAATTATTTAGTTCAATTATTTTAAGAAAAAGTAATCTTGAAAATTCTAATAATAAATTTAATCACTTAAAATTAAATTCTTTATTAGATATTGGAGAGATTACAAATTTATCTATCATTAAATTGATAAATTACAAAAAATTTCATAAAGATAAATATCTTCCTATCATAGATCATAGAATTTTTAACATCAAAAATTTAATGAGAGAAGTTGCGGGATTTTCTGTATTTCGAAATGATTCTATTGAAATGTTAAACTGTAATTTTTCAGAACCAGAAACACCTATTATTCAATATATACCGATTAAAAAAAATGAATCTTTTGATAGAACATTACATTTAGTTCCGTGGTTTATATTATTTTTTTTTATAGTTTTATTAATCACTTCTTTTTATTCTTTTAAGAAATTAACAAAAAAAATTGAAGATAGTAATATAAGTATTATATATAATATAAAAAATTCTTTTGAAAATTCAAAAAAATATAAATATTTCTAACGATAAAAAAGAAAAAAATAATAAATAATATTTTTAAATTCAAGATATAAACATATTATTTTAAATATAAAATTAAAAAATATAATTTAATTGTATTTGATATAATATTTTTAATATAATTATTAATGTAATAAAATTACTTTAAATTTTTAATATACAGATATAATATTTAAGATAAATAAAAAATATATTATTTAAATAAATAATTTTATTAAAAAATAATTTAATCTCATAATTTTTTAAAATAAATTTAAAGTATATATTTTCATAATTTAAATAAAATATTTATAGCATATGTCAATATAAAAATTTTTAAATTTTTATTAAGAAATTATTTAAATTTATTTAAAATTTAAAATATATAATATTATATGAATATAAATTAGTTTAAAAATAAAATTTTTAACAAAAATTTTGATAGATATTTAAAAATATTTTCTTACATAATATTTATAGTTTTTAAAAATATAAATTTAAGATAGTATATGTAATATATTACAAAATTTTAATTTAATAACAACATTATTAATACATAAAACATTATAAAATATGAAAACATTATTGCAATCCATAAATTATTATTTTTCTTTAAACAGTATTAACAGTTGTGTATATTTATATTATTCTATAATTATTCTTATGCTAATATTTATTATAAATAGATATATTTATTTTTCTGGCTATAGAAATAATCCTTATATAAAAATTAAATCTAGTATTTCTATTAGTCCAAATCAAAAAATTTTTATTGTGGATTTAAAAAAAGTTCGATTAGTAATAGGAGTAACTTCAGATAAAATGATTGTGTTACATCGTTATGATAATACAAAATTTAATTTAAATGAAGAAGTTATAAAAAAAAAAAATTAGATACAATGAAAAGAATTTATAAAACTATTTTTTTAAATTGATATTGTGAAAAATTTGGAATAATATTATGACATATTTGTATTTTTTTATAATAATGTTTTTATTTTTTTCACCGAATGCATACGCATATAGTATTTTTTCTTTAGAAAATTTTTTATCTAATACTTATCATTCTGTGAATTCATCTTTATCTGCTCAAACAGTATTTTTTATTACTTTATTAATTCTTTGTCCATTTGTCGTATTAATGATGACTTGTTTTACAAGAATTATTATTATTTTAGGATTTGTAAAAAATGCTATAGGTTTATCGTATTATCTTTCTAATCAATTCTTGATTGGTTTATCTTTATTTTTAACTTTTTTTGTTATGCAACCAGCGTTTAATAAAATTTATTTACACGCTTATATTCCATTTGTAGATAATAAAATTAATATTCAGACAGCTATAGATAGAGGTATAGATCCTTTAAAAGAATTTATGTGTCATGAAACAAAAAAATCAGATTTATTAGAATTTGCAAAATTAACGCATATAAAATTTAAGAAAGATGATAATATTACAAATAATGTACCAATTAGAATTCTTGTACCTGTTTTTATGATCAATGAATTAAAAACTGCATTTAAAATAGGATTAATAATTTTTATTCCTTTTTTAATTATTGATTTATTAGTGTCAAGTATTTTGATGTTTTTAGGAATTACCATGATTACTCCTGCTATCATTTCTACACCTTTAAAATTAATAATTTTTGTATTATTTAATGGATGGATGATTTTAATTAGTTCTTTAGCAGGTAGTTTGTATTTTTAAAAAATAAAAAATTTTTATAAATAAAATTATAAAGAGAGACTAAATGTATATATAATAGAATATAAATAAATAATTCAAAATCTTTTATCTTACTAAAATTTTATTAATAATTAAAATATTCTATATTATTAAATATATTATTAATAAAATTAATAACAAATATTTTTTTAAAAATAAACAAAAATTATAGTAATTTTTATTTATCTAACATTGTTAAAATAATTTTATATTTTTTGTAATTATATATTTTAATATTGATGTTTTTAAATAATTTTTTTAGGATATATTTATATTTTTATAAAAATATTATTTACAATATATTTTTAAATTGATTTTTTTATATTCAAGTTATGATATTTTAAATTTTATTTTAAATAATATAAATTTTTTATATTTTCAATAAAATTTTATTTATATTATATTTATTTGTATTATATATAAAGTATTATGACAATATTATATATATATTCTCGCAATATTTAATTTTTTATATGATAAATTTTTTTATAAATTTATTTTTATTTTTTTATAAACTATAAGATAGTAATTATTTATTAAATAAATAACTATTATTGATTTAAAAAAAATTATTAATATTATATTTTTTATTATGAATTTATATAGAATTTTTAAATATTAAACAATATTTAATGATTTAATTCGATTAGATATTAATAATAATTTTTTTTAATTTTTTATATATTTATTAATGCTATTATAGATATATGAGTTTAAGATATAGTTATGAAAATTTTTTATTATATTTTTTATTTAAATATATATATTTTTTTGAAAAATATTTTCTACTTATATGTTCATATAATTTAAATTTATATATGTAATTTATTTTTTATAATATTTTTAAATTTGTGTCAATTAATTAAAAATTAATTTATATGATAAAATTTTTTATTTTGTAACGTATTTTTTATTATTTTTAAAATGTACATATAAGTTTTTTTAAATAAGTATTTTATGTATTATTATAAAAATTTATATTAATGTTTATAATGTATATTTTTTAAAATTTAATATAAAATTTATTTAAAATAGTATAAAAATATATAGTATTTTTATACTAATTTTATTTTTTTAAAAAATATGTAAAATTTGCATTTATTATCTTAATTTAAATTCTGTATATACAGCTCTTTTACGTGCAATTGGATCATATTTTATTAGTTTTAATTTTTCTACAGTGTTTCTTTTGTTTTTTGTAGTTGTATAGAAATGTCCTGTTCTTAAAGAAGAAATTAATTTAATTTTAATTCGAGAGCTTTTAGCCATATTTATACCTTTTTTTATTTAATTTTTTTTAAAAAATATTCTATACTTTTTTTATTAATTAGCCTAATTGCTTGCGTAGAAACTTTGAGTTTTATAAATTTTTTTTGAGCCTGAACCCAAAATCTATGTTTTTTTAAGTTAATATTAAATTTTCTTTTAGTTGTATTTAATGCATGTGATCGTTTATGACCAAAAATAACTTTTTTTTTAGTAATTTGGCAAATTTTAGACATTTTGAAATATTTACCTATTGTAAAATAATATAAGTTGAATATATTATAATTTTTAATTATTTAAAATATTTAAAAAATAATATATTAATAAATTTTTTTATATTTTATATGTTTTTTATATCTTTTTATAGAATTTATAATTTCTTTTTGCGTATCTTGTTTATCTTTCCATTCTAATATTTTTGTCCATTTATTTTTTTCTAATTTTTTATAATATTTAAAGAAATGTTCTATTTTATTTAATATAGATTTAGATATATCATGAATATTTTTTACTTTATTGTATTTACTACATATTTTTTTTATTGGAACACATAAGATTTTATAATCTTGTCCAGATTCATCTTCCATGTTCAACATACCTATAGGTTTACATGCAATAATTGAATAAGGAATTAATGGATATGGTGTAATTACTAAAGCATCTAAAGGATCTCCATCTAATGATAATGTTTTATTAATATAACCATAATTACAAGGATAAAACATTGAGGTAGGAATAATTCTATCTACCATTAACAATTGGTTTTTTTTATTAATTTCATATTTTATTGGTGTAGAAAAAGCTGATATTTCAATAATTACATATATTTCTTTTGGTATTTTATTTCCAGATTTAATTTTTTTTAGATTCATTTTTATTTTTGTATAATAAATAATTATTAAGAGTTTTTATATCATATGTTATGTATATTATTATAGCAATATTTAGAATTTTAATAAAAATATACTTTTCATATAAAATATTTAAATATATAAATATTTTTTAAATAAATAATAAGTAGAGGTAAAAATGTATACAATAAAAGATATTTTAAATGAAGAAAAGTGTTTAAAGAAAATAATTTTAAAATCTTTACTTATAGTAAAAGATAAAGTAGATGAAGCGTTTATATATATTAAAAAAGATTATGATACGAATACAGTTATAAGAAATGGAAGTACAGAATACATAGAATTTCATGATGATGTTTTATTTTCTGTTACAGTTTATTCTAATCATTGTAAAGGATCTTCTTCATCTACAGATTTAAATATAGAATCTATTAAAAATACTATTTTAACTGCAATTGAGATTTCTAAATATACATCTCAAGATATTTTATCTAAACTTCCTGATATAAATTTAAACAAATATAAAGTATTAGATTTAGATCTATTTCATCCATCTAATATAAGTTTGAAAGAAAGTATAAAAATGTCATATTTAACAGAAAAATACGCTTTAAATTTTGATAAAAGAATAATTAATTCAGAAGGTGGGTATTTTTCTAGTGGGAATTCAATTATTGCTTTTGGAAACACAAAAGGTTTACTTCAAACGTATAAATTTAGTCAACATTCTTTATCTGTTTCTGTTGTAGCTCAAGATAATATATTAAATGAAAAAGAAACAGGTGATGATTATTCTATTTCAAGAAAAATAAATGATTTAGAATCACCTAAATCTATAGGTATAAAATGTGCTAAAAAAGCTTTAATTCGATTAAATTCAAAAAAAATTGTTACACAGCGTTCTTCTATTATTTTAGTTTCTGATGTAGCTGCAAGTTTATTTAATCATTTTGCAAAATCTATTTTTGGATATCAAGTATATACAAAATCTACTTTTTTATTAAATAGTTTAAATAAATTAATTTTTCCAGAATGGTTAAGTATTTTTGAAAATCCTCATATTAAAAAAGGTATTGCTTCTTTTCCATTTGATGATGAAGGTATTTTAACTATTCCACGTTTTATTGTAAAAAATGGATTTTTAAAAACATGGTTATTAGATTCTTATTCTGCTAGAAAATTAAATTTAAAAAATACAGGACATTGTGGAGGAATTTATAATTGGATATTTTTACAGAAAAATAATATTTCTTTTAAAAATTTATTAAAAAAAATGAATACAGGATTAGTAATAACAGATTTAATGGGAAATGGAGTAAATATTGTTAATGGAGATTACTCTAGAGGTGCATCAGGATATTTTATAGAAAATGGAATATTTAAATATGCTGTAAAAGAAATTACTATTTCAGGAAATTTATGTAATATGTATAGAAAAATTATCGCTATGAGTAATGATTATGACATAAGAAGAAATATACAATGTGGATCAATTTTAATTTCTAAAATGATTATTTCTGGACGATAGAAAATAATATAAATTTAAAAATTAAAAATTTTTTTAATATAATTTAATGTACTTAATTAAAATTTATTATGAAGTTGACCTATAAGCCGGATTCTGTATTAGACAATCATTAATCTTGACTAAAAATCACTTTTTAGTTCCATCGGCTTACCCAGGTTTTAAGTATGGACAATACATAAATATAACCTATATTTAGCCTTTCTCCAAGCGGAGTTTACCTAATGCTATATATTGTTACCAATATATACGGTGTGCTTTTACCACGCCTTTTCACCCTTACCTAAAAATATTTTATTGTAGGCGGTTATTTTCTGTGGCACTATTCGTAGATTTTCATCTCCCAGATGTTATCTGGCGCTTTGTCCTAATGGAGCCCGGACTTTCCTCTCTTATGTAAAATATATAAATTATTTTATAAGAGCGATTGTCTGGTCAACTTCAATTTAAATTTTATAATATTTTTTTAATTCTGTCATTATTTTATTTTTTGTATTAAGTATTCATATATATATTTTTTTTTTATATTATATATTTTAGATATTATTGAAGAAATTTTATTTTTTGGTAAAAATGGTTTTAAAACAGACAAAATATATTTAATTTTTTTTGAGATTATTTTTTTTTTTTTACTTTTATAACCTGATAAAATTAAAACTATTTCACCTTTACAGATTGATTGATTATTTTTATACTTATAAAGTATATTTTCTGCCGTATCAAAAATAATTGATTCCCAAGACTTAGTAAGTTCCCTAGCTAATACAATTTTTCTTTTTGCACCTAATTGTTCTACTATATTTTTTAAACTATGTATTATTCTATGAGGAGCTTCATAAATAATTATTGTTCTTTTTTCATATTTTAATAAATTTAATGCTTTTTTTCTCTTAATTTCTTTTGATGGTAAAAAACCTTCAAAACAAAATTTATTTGTAGGAATTCCGGATGCACTTAAAGCAGTAATGGCTGCACAAGCACCAGGGAGAGGTACAATATTTATTTTTTTTTTATGAAATTCTCTAATTAAATAAAATCCTGGATCATTAATAGTAGGAGTTCCTGCATCTGAAACTAATGCAATGTTTTTATTTTCTTTAATTTTATTAAATATAATTTGAGTAATTTTTAATTCATTATGCTGATTTAAAGATATAATTGGTTTTTTAATATTAAATTTATTTAAAATTTTTTTTATTTTTTGATAATTTTCTGCTGCAATATAATCTATTTTTTTTAAGACTGCTATAGATCTATATGTTATATCATATATATTTCCGATAGGAGTAGGTATAATGAAAATTTTTCCGTATTTTTTTTTTTTCATAATTTTTATTAATATTTTTTAAAAATTATACCATATCTATTTTTATTATTAATTTTATTTTTGAAATAAAAGATATAAGGTTTTTATGAAAAGAGTTGTAGTTACTGGAATAGGTATAATATCTAGTATAGGAAATAATAAAATTGAAGTATTAAAATCTTTAAGGTCAGGATCATCTGGAATTTTTTTTTCAAATGAAATGAAAAAAATAGGTATGAAGAGTCACGTTTGGGGAAAAATTTTTTTAAATTCTAATGTAAGTAATAAGAATAAATTTTTTAAATATATGAATACAGAAACTTTTTTTTCTTATTTAGCTATGAAAGATGCTATTAAAGATTCTTTTTTAAAAAAATCTGAATATCAAAGAAATAAAAAAGTAGGTATAATAATTGGTAGTGGATTTTGCTCATCTAGAAATTATGTTTTAGATTTAAATTATAAAAAAAAATTATATAGCAAAAATATTTTTAAAGATATAGATAATATTAATATATATACTATATTTAAAATTATGAATTCTACTATTTCAGCTTGTTTATCTACTTTTTTTAATATTTATGGAATTAGTTATTCGATCAGTTCTGCGTGTGCCACTTCAGCGAATTGTATTGGTCATGCTTATGAATTAATTAAATCTGGACGCCAAGATATTGTTTTTGCAGGAGGAGCTGAAGCATTAACATTAGATACAGCATTATATTTTGATAAAATTAATGTTTTATCTACAAAATTTAATAAAAATCCTAAAAAATCCTCAAGAGTATATGATACTAATCGTGATGGATTTGTGATATCTGAAGGTAGCGGTATAATAGTTTTAGAAGAATTAAATTCTGCTTTATTAAGAAATGCACATATATATGGAGAAATTATATCTTATAGTTCTAATTCTAATGGGAATAGTTTGTTTTTACCATCTCAAAAAGGTATAGAAAGATGTATAAAATCTGCTATTAAAAAGATAAATCAACAACCTATAGAATGTATTAATGTTCATGCTACTTCTACAAAAATTGGTGATATTAAAGAAATTAATGCGATAACTAAAGTTTTTATGAAAAATAAATATATGCCATATATTTCTTCTACAAAATCTATGACAGGACATTCTTTAGGTGCATCAGGAGTACATGAAATAATTTTTCTTTTATTAATGTTAGAAAATAATTTTATAGCTCCGAGTATTAATATTGAAATGTTAGATCCAAAAATTAAATATACGAAAATTATTACTTATTATAAAAAAATTAAATTAAATATAGTTATGTCAAATAGCTTTGGTTTTGGTGGAGTAAATACTGTTATAATATTCAAAAAATTTTATAAATGAAGATATTTATAAATATATTTTTTAAATAATATTTTTATATAAATATTACTTTATGTATTCAAAACAAAATGGTGATTTTAAATGAATCAATTAGAACAATTAAAAAAATACACTAAAGTTGTTATAGATAGTGGAGATATTGAAAATATTACACATTATACACCATATGATGCAACTACTAATCCTTCTTTAGTGTTAAAAGCTATACAGATGAAAAAATATGAATATTTATTACAAAAATCTATTAATTATGCAAAAAAAAAAGGTGGATTAAAAAATCAAATAGTGACTAATGCTACTGATAAAATTATTGTAAGTATTGGTGCAGAAATTTTAAAAAAAATTCCTGGTGTTGTATCTAGTGAAGTAGATTCACGGTTGTCTTTTAATACAGAAAAAAGTATAAAAAAAGCAAAAAAACTTATTTCGCTTTATGAAGTAGAGTTTGGCATTGATCGATCTAGAATTTTAATTAAATTAGCGTCAACATGGGAATGTATACAAGCTGCAAAAAAATTAGAACAAGAAGGAATTCATTGTAATTTAACTTTATTGTTTTCTTTTGCACAAGCACGTGCATGTGCAGAATCTAAAGTTTTTTTAATTTCACCTTTTGTTGGAAGAATTTCTGATTGGTATTCTATAAATTACTCTAGTAATAAATATCGCTCATCTTTAGATCCAGGTGTACAATCTGTAAAAAAAATTTATGAATATTATAAAAAACATGATTATAAAACTATTATTATGGGTGCTAGTTTTAGAAATATAAAACAAGTATTATCTTTATCTGGATGTGATTGTTTAACTATATCTCCAGAATTATTATCAATTTTACAAGCTAAAAATAAATTAATTACAAAAAAATTATTTATTCCTAAGAAAATTTATGCTAAACCTATTAAGAAATTATCTCATTCTGAGTTTCTTTGGTTACATAATCAAGATCCTATGGCTGTAGAAAAATTATCTCAGGGAATACGTCAGTTTGGAACAGATCAATATTTACTTGAAGAAATTGTTACTAAAAATATGTAATATTTAGTAAAGTTATTATTTATTTAAATAATTTTTATATTAGGAGAAAAAATGTTTTCTAAAAAATATTTATCTAATACAATTCGAGCAATCAGTATAGATTCTGTACAAAAAGCTAAATCTGGACATCCAGGTATGCCAATGGGTATGGCTGACATTGCAGAAATACTATGGAGATTTTTTCTAAAACATAATCCTTGTAATCCATTATGGGATAATAGAGATCGATTTGTTTTATCTAACGGACATGGTTCGATTTTATTATATAGTTTATTACATTTAACTGGATATAAATTAAGTATATCTGATTTAAAAAAATTTCGTCAATTAGAGTCTAATACTCCTGGACATCCAGAAATTGGTTATACTCCAGGTGTAGAAACTACTACTGGACCTTTAGGTCAAGGTTTATCTACAGCAATAGGAATGGCTATATCTGAACGTCTATTGAGGTTATATTTTAATCGTCCTAAATTTAATATTATAGATCATTACACTTGGGTATTCGTTGGTGATGGTTGTTTAATGGAAGGAATATCACATGAATCATGTTCTTTAGCTGGAACTTTAGGTTTAGAAAAATTAATTGTATTTTATGATAATAATAATATTTCTATAGATGGTAAAATAGATACTTGGTTTTCTGATGATACTAAAAAAAGGTTTCAAGCGTATAATTGGCATGTTATTAATAATGTTAATGGTCATAATTCAAAAGAAATTTTTAAAGCTATTAAATCTGCAAAAAAAATAAAAAATAAACCAGTACTTATAATTTGTAATACGATTATTGGTTTTGGATCACCTAATAAATCTAATACATCTGATGTACATGGTGCTCCTTTAGGTGAAGAAGAAGCTATATTATCTAAAAAACAATTAAATTGGATATATAAACCATTTGAGATACCAGATCATATTTATAAAGAATGGGATGCAACTAAAAAAGGTATCGAGCTAGAAAATAAATGGAATAAATTATTTTTTGCATATTCAAATAAATATCCTGAATTAGCAAGAGAATATTTACGTCGTATGCATAAAAAATTACCTAAAAATTGGATTAAAATTAATAAAAAACTGATAAATTCTTTAAAAACTTGTACAAAATCTTTATCAACTCGACAAGCTTCTCAGAATATTATTGAATATTTTGGTAAATATCTTCCTGAATTAATTGGTGGATCAGCTGATTTATCTCCTAGTAATTTAACAAAATGGTCAGGCTCTAAATCTATTAATAAAAATTTTAATGGAAATTATATTCATTATGGAGTTAGAGAATTTGGGATGACATCTATAGCTAACGGAATTGCACAACATTCTGGTTTTATTCCTTATACTGCTACTTTTCTAATATTTGTAGAATATGCTAAAAATGCAGTGCGAATGGCAGCTTTAATGAAAACTAGACAAATTTTAATATATACTCATGATTCTATTGGATTAGGTGAAGATGGACCTACACATCAACCAATTGAACAAATATCTAGTTTACGTTTTACTCCTAATCTAAGTGTATGGAGACCATCTGATATTATAGAAACAGCTTTTGCTTGGAAATATGCTATAGAAAATCAGACAGGACCTACTGCGTTAATTTTATCTAGACAAAATTTATCTTTTAATAATAGGACTGATGATCAAATTAAAAATATTAGTCGAGGAGGTTATATATTAAAAGATAGTGAAAAAGATTTAGATATAATTTTAATTTCTACAGGATCAGAATTAGAATTAGCAATTCAGGCAAGAAAAAAATTATTAAATTTAGGTTATTCAACAAGAGTTGTTTCTATACCTTCTACAGATGTTTTTGATAAGCAAGATGTTTCTTATAAAAATTATGTTTTACCAGATTTTGTTACTAATAGAATTGCTATTGAAGCTGGAATTTCAGATTATTGGTATAAGTACGTTGGGTTAAAAGGAAAAATTATAGGCATGAAAACATTTGGAGAATCAGCTCCAGCATCTGATTTGTTTAAAAAATTTGGATTTACTGTAAAAAATATTGTATGTAAAGCATTAAAATTAATAAAAAATAATAATAAAATTTTATAAAATATTTTTTATTTTAAAATCTAGGAATAATTTTATGTTAGAAGATATTATTACTTTAAGTAAACAGTTAATTAAACTTCCTTCTATTAGTCCTTTAGATTTAGGATGTCAAAAAATTATTTCTAAAAGATTAA
The DNA here is from genome assembly GCF_964058995.1 of Buchnera aphidicola (Chaitophorus populicola). Lineage (GTDB taxonomy): Bacteria > Pseudomonadota > Gammaproteobacteria > Enterobacterales > Enterobacteriaceae > Buchnera_J > Buchnera_J aphidicola_BO. The sequence goes on from NZ_OZ060382.1 coordinate 74,315, forward strand.
AAAAAATAGGCTTTTGTATAGAAAACATTAAAATTAATGATACAAATAATTTATGGGCTTATAAAGGTACTGGAAAAACATTAACTTTTTTAGGTCATACAGATGTAGTTCCTCCTGGTAATGTTAATGATTGGAATACAGATCCTTTTAATCCAGTTATTAAAAATAATTTTTTATTTGGACGAGGGTCTGCAGATATGAAGTGTGCTTTATCTGCTATGATTATAGCTACTGAATCATTTTTTAAAAAATTTGCATCTATTTCAGGTAGAGTTTCTTTTTTACTTACATCAGACGAAGAATCTTTAGGGAATGATGGAACAAAAAAGATAATAGAAATATTGAAATCTAGAAACGAAAAAATAAATTATTGTTTAGTTGGGGAACCTACTAGTAATTTAAAAGTTGGAGATGTAATTAAAAATGGAAGAAGAGGTTCAATTAGCGCAGAAATAATTTTTTATGGTGTACAAGGACATATTGCATATCCACATTTAGCGAATAATCCTATTCATAGTTCTTTAAATGCAATTAAAGATTTTATTAATTTAAAATTAGATTCTGGAAATAATTTTTTTCAACCTAGTAGTTTGCAAATTTTTTATATTAAATCAGGAAAAAAAAATATTACAAATATGATTCCTAGTTCAATTAAAGTTGGATTAAATATAAGATATAATACAGAAATAACACAAGAAAAAATTATAATGGAAATAAATAAAATTTTAGATAAATGTAAATTACATTATCAAATAAATTGGATTTTTTCTGGTAATCCATTTCTTACTAACTCAGGTTTTTTATTAAAGACTGTAAAAAAATCTATCTTTGAAATTAATAAATTTATTCCAAAATTATCTACTTCAGGAGGTACTTCTGATGGACGATTTTTTACTTGTATGAATTCTGAAATTATAGAGTTAGGTTTAGTGAATAAAACTATACATAAAGTAAATGAATGTGTAAAAATTAATGATTTATATTTATTAAGTAAAATATATACAAATATTTTAAAAAATTTATTTATATAAAATAAGATATGATTAATGTTTTATTAAAGATTATATAAAAATTAAATTAAAAAATATAAATTGTTATTGAAATATATTTCTTTAGAAATATATTTCAATTTTATTTTATATAAATATTATATTTTAAAATAAAATAAAATGATTATATTTTTTTTTCATAATTTCTAATTTTTTTTTGTATAATTCTTTTAATATAATTTTTTTTAATTTTTTTTGTGGTTGTATCATAGGTAATCTTAATGTACTATTTTTAATTAATCCGATTTTTTTTGCAGCCCATTTAATTGGTATAGGATTAGATTCTAGAAATAAAATTTTATTTAATTTAACTAATTTTTTATTAATTTTTCTTGCTTGACAGAAATTTTTGTTTAAAGCTAATTTACATATTTGAGAAACTTCTTTAGCTGCAATGTTAGATGTAACTGAAATAACTCCATCTCCTCCTAATTGCATAAAATCAAGTGCAGTTGCATCATCTCCGCTAAGAATAATAAAATTTTTATCTACTAAAGATTTTATTTGATTTACACGAGATAAATCTCCACTAGCTTCTTTAATGCCGATAATATTTTTTAACTTAGATAATTTATATACAGTTTTTGGTAATAAATCACAACCTGTTCGAGATGGAACATTATATAATATTTGAGGAATAGAGGTATTTTCTGATATTTTTTTAAAATGTTGATATAACCCTTTTTGTGAAGGTTTATTATAGTAAGGTGTGACACTTAAACAGGCAGATATTCCACTTTTTTCAAATTTTCTTGTTAGTATAATTGCTTCTTCTGTAGAATTTGCTCCTGTACCTGCAATAATAGGAATTTTATTTTTAGCAAGTTTTAAAGTTAATAATACTAATTTAATATGTTCTTTTTTAGTTAACGTTGCAGATTCTCCAGTAGTACCTACAGATATAATTGCGCTAGTTTTATTATATATATGATAATTAATAATATTTTTTAAGCTATCTAAACAGATTTTTCCTTTTTTATTCATTGGTGTAATTAATGCAACAATATTTCCTGTAAACATTTTATTTTTCCATCATTAGTATAATTATTTATTTATATTATTTTTTAATATAAAATTTCAATAAAACAAAATTTTAATATAAAATTATTTTTTATATATCAAATGTAATTATTTTAACTTTAAATTATTATTCTAAATACTTTTAAGATAATATTTTTTTCTATATTAAAAAATATTTGTTGTTGATATTAAATTTTTTTATTTTTTAAACATTGCGCTTTAAATCTTAACATATGATCCATAATTGTTATTGCGATCATAGATTCCATAATAGGAACAGCGCGAATTCCTACACATGGATCATGTCTACCTTTAGTAATAATATTTATAGGTTCGTTATTTATATTAATACTTTGTGCTGGAATACGAATACTAGAAGTAGGTTTAAATGCTCCTTTGACAATAATATCTTGTCCGTTACTAATTCCTCCAATGATACCTCCATCTCTATTACTTAAATAACCGTTATTATTCATTTCATCTCGATGTTCACTTCCCAGTTTTTTAATTACGTTAAACCCATCTCCAATTTCTACTCCTTTTACTGAATTAATACTCATAACAGAATGAGCTATTTCTGCATCTAACTTATCAAATACAGGTTCTCCTAATCCTATTGGAACATTTTTTATGATAGTAGTAACTTCAGCTCCTATTGAATCTCCATTTTTTTTAATAGTTCGAATTAATTTATCAATTTTAGTAATTTTTTTTTCATCTGGACAAAAAAAATTATTTTTTTCTATTTGTTTTAAAGATTTTAATTTACATTTAATATGACCAATTTGAGATAAATATCCTTGTATTAATATTCCGTAATTTTCTTTTAAATATTTTTTTGCTATAGCTCCAGCTGCTACTCTCATTGCTGTTTCTCTAGCAGACGCTCTACCTCCTCCTCTATAATCTCTAATTCCATATTTTTTTTGGTAAGTGAAATCAGCATGCCCAGGACGAAAAGAATTTTTTATATCATTATAATCTTTAGATCGATGATCTGTATTTTGTATTATTAATCCAATACTTGTACCTGTAGTAGTATTTTTAAATACGCCAGATAATATTTTTACAATATCAAGTTCTCTACGTTGAGTAGTGTATTTAGATTGACCAGGTCTTCTTCTATTTAATTCTTTTTGTATATCTAATTTAGATATTTTCAAACCTGGAGGGGTTCCATCGATTATACATCCTATTGAGTGACCATGAGATTCTCCAAAAGTAGTGACTGTAAATATTTTTCCAATTGTATTTCCAGACATAATTTTTTTCCTTTTATTAGTAAATTAATTTAATAAATTATATATTTTAAGAAAATTTGAAAATATAAATTTGATAAGTTATTATGATAAAATAATTTTTTAAATAAAATTTTATAGTTATTTTTATGTTATAGACATATTGTAATTTAATAAAATTTATTTATTTTTTATCTAATTAAAATTTTTGATATATGAATAATATTATAACGTAATATTGTGGTAGTAAAAATGAGTAAACAAAATTTTTTAAAATATAAAGATAAATTTTTTTTTCGAAAAAATGTTCAAAATGTAAAAAAAATGATTCAAGATACTGTCTATCATATACAAGATAATATATATTTTGTATCTCGTAAAAAAAGAACAAAATATCAAGAACGTTTACATAGTAATTATTTTTCGCATGCAGCGATTAATAATACATTTAATGAAAAACCACTTTATTATTTTAGATATGATTGTAGTAAAAAAAAATTAAATAAATTAAGAAAAGGATATTATATTCCTGAAGTAATTTTAGATGTTCATGGATTTAATCAGAACCAAACTAAAAAAGAATTAGGTAAATTAATATATTTTTGTATTCAAAAAAATATTAATTGTATAAATGTTATGCATGGATATGGAAAAAATATTTTAAAGAAACAAATTCCAATCTGGCTTTCTAGACATCCAAATATTATTGCTTTTCATCAAGCTCCTAAAGTACTTGGATATGATGCAGCAATTTTAGTTTTAATTGACTGTTTATGATATAAAATTTTTTAATATATTTTTTTAATGTTTTATAAAATAAATTTCAAATATTTTTTAATTTAATATTAACAGTTTTTATTCATATTTGTTAGAATATTTCTTGTATAATATTTGATTAAAAAATATTTTAATAAAAATTTTATTTTAATTATTTTATAATTTTAAAAAAATATTATTAATAATTTTTTATAGAATTGAGGATTAAATGTTAAAAAAAAATAGATTACGTATTGCTATGCAAAAATCTGGTCGTTTAAGTTATGATTCTAAGAAATTATTATTAAATTGTGGGATTAAAATTGATTTAGATCAAAAAAAATTAATTTCTTTTTCTGAAAATATGCCAATTGATATAATTCGTGTTCGAGATGATGATATTCCTGGTTTAGTAATGCATCAAATTGTAGATTTAGGTATCGTTGGGGGTAATGTTTTACAAGAAAAAATATTAAGTAGAGATTGTACAAAGAGTAAAAAATTTTATAAATTATTATTAAATTTAGATTTTGGAATTTGTCGATTATCATTAGCATGTCATAAAAGTAGTGAATATGAAAATTTGCAATCATTAAAAAATTTTACTATTGCTACTTCATATCCATTTATTTTAAAAAAATATCTTAATAAACGAAATATAAATTTTAAATCATTTACTTTAAAAGGATCTGTTGAAATTGCTCCTAGATTAGGATTATCAGATATGATATGTGATTTAGTATCTACAGGTGCTACATTAGAAGAAAATAATTTAAAAGAAGTTCATGTTATATATCAATCTAACGCTCAAATTATTTCGAGAAAAGGAGAAATTTCTGATTTAAAGAAAGAATTAATTCATAAGTTAATTACTCGAATTCAAGGTGTGATTCAAGCTAGAGAATCAAAATATATTATGTTACATGCTCCGATTTCTAAGTTAAATCAAGTCATGTCTTTATTAAATGGAATTGAAAATCCTACTATATCAAAATTAGTTGGAAATCCTAAAAAAGTAGTTTTACATATGGTTAGTAAAGAAAATATTTTTTGGGAAACAATGGAAAGGTTAAAAAAATTAGGTGCAACTTCAATATTAGTTTTACCAATTGAAAAAATGATGGAATGAATTTAATATGAATGAATTACAGAATATTATTTTTTGGAATAATTTGTCTAAACAAAAAAAAAAAGAAATATTAAATAGACCAATTTATACTCAAACTAAAAAAATTCAAGAAAATGTTTCTGATATAATGCAAAATGTACTTTTAAAAAAAGATCATGCATTAAAAAAATATTCTTTATTATTTGATCATATTCAATTAAATAATATTAAGATTTCAGCAGATAAAATTAATAAATCAAATAGAAAGATTGATATAGAACTTAAAAAATGTATAAATCGAGCGATAAAAAATATTTATTCTTTTCATATTCAACAAAAAATAGATAATTTAAACATTCAAACTATGCCTGGAATTAGATGTGAACAATTGATACGACCAATTAATTCTATTGGTTTATATATTCCTGGAGGTTTGTCTCCTTTATTTTCTACTTTTTTAATGTTAGTTATACCTGCTAAAATTGCAGGATGTAAAAAAATTTCTATATGTTCGCCTGCTCCTATATCAGAAAAAATATTATATATTGCTAAATTATTTAATATTTATGATGTATATCAAATAGGTGGAGCTCATGCTATATCAGCTTTAGCTTTTGGAACTGAAAGTGTATCTAAAGTAGATAAAATATTTGGTCCTGGAAATGAATATGTTACTGAAGCTAAACGTCAATTAAGTTTATTTTCTCAAACAATTTCTATAGATATGTTAGCAGGACCTTCGGAATTAGTTGTAATTGCAGATTCATATGCAAATAGTGATTTTATAGCATCTGATTTATTATCTCAAATAGAACATGGGAATAAATCACAAGTAATTTTATTAACTAATTCAGAAAAAATAGCAAAGTCAGTAATTAAAAAAATATATATTCAAATAAGAAATTTTAAAAATTCTATATTAATTAATAAATTATTAAAAAATAATCATATTATAGTAACAAAGAATCTTGCAGAGTGTATTAAAATTTCTAATCAATATGCTCCAGAACATTTAATTATTCAAACTAAAAATCCACGTGAAATTTTAAAAAAAATTACAAATGCTAGTTCAATTTTTTTAGGATTATGGTCACCTGAATCTGCAGGAGATTATGCTTCTGGTACAAATCATGTTCTACCTACTTATGGATTATCTAAAAGTTGTTCTGGTATTAGTGTATCTGATTTTTCAAAAAAAATTAGTGTACAAGAATTAACTGAAGATGGTTTTTTAAAATTAGCACCTGTTTTACAAAAATTATCTTTAGAAGAAAATATGTTAGCTCATAAAAATGCTGTAGATATTAGATTATCTTTTCTAAGGAATAAAAAAAATGATTGATATTAATAAATTTATTCGTAAAAATATTAAAAATTTAATACCGTATCAATCAGCTAGAAGAATTAAAGGAAAAGGAGATATTTGGTTAAATGCTAATGAATCTCCATTTATTCAAAAGAAGACTTTTTTTTTTGATAATTTAAATAGATATCCTGATAAAGAATATAAATTATTAATAAAAACTTATTCTCAATATTTAAATATTAATTATAAAAATATTTTAGCAACACGTGGTTCAGATGAAGCTATTGAATTATTAATTAAAGCTTTTTGTGAACCTCAAATAGATCGTATTATGATTTTTCCACCTACATATGATATGTATCAAGTGTATGCGAATATATTAAATGTAGAAATAATTTCTATTTTACAATTAAAAAATTTTCAAATAGATTTGATTAGTTTAAAAAAATTTATAAAACAAGTTAAATTAATTTATATTTGTAATCCAAATAATCCTACTGGTACTTTAATTAATCCACAAGATATTATAGAAATTTTAAATTTTACTAAAAATAGATGTTTAGTCATAATTGATGAAGCTTATATAGAATTTTGTTTAAAAAGAACTTCAATAAATTTGATACATAATTTTGATCATTTAATTGTTTTACGAACATTATCTAAAGCTTTTGGATTAGCTAGTATTCGATGTGGATTTATTATTGCACATATAGAAATTATTAATGTAATAAAAAAAATAATTGCACCTTATCCATTATCTACTCCTACTTTAAAGATCGCGCAATCTTTTTTTTCTCAAAAAAATCTTACTATATTAAAAAAAAATGTTTCGGAATTAAATAAAAATAAAAAATTTTTGATTAAAGAGTTAAAAAATTTATCTTATATAAAAAAAATTTTTCCTAGTTCTGCAAATTTTATATTAGTATCTTTTTATTATTCTGATAAAGTTTTTTTACAATTACTAAAAAATAAGATTGTTACTAGAAATCAAAATTTTAAAATTTTATTAAAGAATTGCATTAGAATTTCAGTAGGTACATATGCAGAATGTGTAAGTTTAATAAATACTTTTCAAGTTATTCAAATTAATATTTAAGTTTTCTTAATTTATGAGAGAAGATTAGAAATGATCAAAAAATTTATATTTCTTGATAGAGATGGTACTTTAATCAAGGAACCTAAAACTGATTATCAAATTGACAATTTAAAAAAATTTGAATTTGAACCTTATGTAATTTCTGTATTATTAAAATTAAAAAAGTTAAATTATGAATTTATTATGATTACAAATCAAGATGGTTTAGGAAAAAAAAATTTTCCTATATATAATTTTTATTTATATCATAATTTAATGCTTTCAATTTTTTCATCTCAAGGCATATTTTTTAAAGATATTTTAATATGCCCTCATTTAGATCAAGATAGTTGTATATGTCGTAAACCAAAATTTGCTTTATTAAATAGATGGATTAAAGATAAAAAAAAAAAATTTATGAAAAATTGTTTTGTAATAGGCGATCGTGAGTCTGATATGAAATTAGCTAAAAATATTGGAGCTAAAGGTTTAAAGTATGGAATTAATGATCTAAATTGGAAAGATATTTATAATGAAATTTTTTATAAAAATAGATTTGCTGCTGTACATAGAAAAACTCTTGAAACTAATGTTTATATAAAAATATTTTTAGATAAAAGAAAAAAAAACTTTATTGATACAGGAATATTTTTCTTAAATCATATGTTGGAACAAATTTCTATACATTCAAATATTTCTTTTTATATTTATGCAAGAGGTGATATTAATATTGATGATCATCATATAGTTGAAGATATTGGAATTACTTTAGGTAAATGTTTATCTAAAGCATTAAGTAAAAAAAAAGGAATTAATAGATATGGTTTTACTTTGCCTATGGATGATAGCATTGCATCGTGTGTATTAGATATTTCTAATAGACCATATTTAAATTTTAAAGCTAAATTTAAATATCAAAAAGTAGGAGATTTAAGTACTGAAATGATTTATCATTTTTTTTATTCTTTATCATATTCTATGAATATTACTTTGCATTTGAAATCTCGAGGTTCTAATGATCATCATTGTGCTGAAAGTTTATTTAAAGTTTTCGGAAAAGCTTTAGGGCAAGCTATACAAATAAACGGAGTTAATATACCTAGTTCTAAAGGTGTTTTATAATGAATATTGTTATTTTAGATTCTGGATTTTCTAATTTATCTTCTATTTATTGGTCGATAAAAAGACTTAAATATACTCCAATTATTAGTGATGATCCAAAAATAATTAAAAATTCTGATAGATTAATTCTTCCTGGAATTGGTACTCCAAGCGCTGTAATGAAAAATTTATCTAATAAAAAATTAATAAAAGTGATTCAAACATATAAGAATCCTATTTTAGGTATTTGTCTTGGTATGCAGTTGTTTTTTAATTATAGTGAAGAAAGTGAAAATATATCGATGTTAAATATTTTTAAAAATAAATGTATTTATAAATTTAATACAAATCAAATTGTCTTACCTCATATGGGATGGAATAAAGTTTATTTCAAACAAAAAAATCCGTTATTTAAAAATATTTGTAATGGTGAGTGGTTTTATTTTATTCATAATTATATTGCAAATATTAGTTCTGTGACTATTGCTAAAACCTATTATGGTTCTTTTTTTAGTTCAGCAGTACAAAAAGATAATTTTTTTGGAGTGCAATTTCATCCAGAAAAATCTGGTATAAAAGGTATGTATTTATTAAAAAATTTTTTAGAGATTAATATATCATGATCATTCCATCTTTAGATTTTTATCAAGGTAAAATAGTACGTTTATATCAAGGAAATTATGGTTTGAAGAAAATATATGAAAAAGATTATTATACATATATACAAAATTGTATACAAAATAAAATAAAGAATTTTCATATAGTAGATTTAGATGGAGTACAAAATTCTTATAATAAACAAAATTTTCTATTAAAAAAAATTCTTAAAATTAAAAATATTAATTTTCAAGTTGGGGGAGGTATTAGAAAAAAACAAGATATTGAAAAGTTATTTTCTTTAGGTGCTAAAAAAGTAGTTATTGGATCAGCTATTTTTGAAAAAAAAAATGAAGTTAAGAAGTGGATTAAAGAATATGGAATAGATTCTATTATTTTAGCTTTAGATGTTGTTGTAAAAAATAATTTTATAGAAGTTAAAATTTCAGGTTGGAAAAAAAATACTGGAAAAGATATACACGATGTTTTATATGATTTTTGTTTAACTGGTGTAAGGCATGTATTATGTACAGATATTACAAAAGATGGAACTTTAAATGGTCCTAATATATCTTTATATAAAAATTTAGTGAAAAAGTATCCTTTTATTAATTTTCAATCATCTGGAGGAATAAGCAGTTTACAAGATATTCAAGATCTTAAAAGAATTGGTATTAAAGATATAATCATTGGGAAAGCGCTTTTAGAAAATAAATTTACTATTACTGAGGCTGTAAAATGCTGGCAAAAAGAATTATTCCCTGCTTAGATGTAAAAAATGGGTTAGTAGTCAAAGGGGTTCAATTTAGAAATCATCGTATTGTAGGAAATATATTATCTTTAGTGAATAGATATATTAAAGAAGGTGCTGATGAATTAGTTTTTTATGATATTTCTGCATCTGTTAATCAAAAATTAGTTAATAAAAATTGGATTTCTATGATTGCTGAAGTAATTAATATTCCATTTTGTGTAGCAGGTGGAATAAAAACTCTTTCAGATGCAAAAGAAATTTTTGATTATGGGGCTGATAAAATATCTATTAATTCTCATGCTATTAATAATCCTGATTTAATTACTAAAATTGCAGAAAAATTTGGTGTGCAAGCAGTAGTTATTGGTATTGATTCTTATTTTCATAAAATAGAAAAAAAATATTTTGTACATCAATATACTGGAGATTCTCAATATGAAAAAAAAACAGTTTTAGAAACTTCGCAATGGGTTAAAATAGTACAAAAATATGGCGCAGGAGAAATTGTTTTAAATTGTATGAATCAAGATGGAGTAAAAAATGGATATGATATAAAACAATTAAGAAAAATAAGAAAAATATGCAAGGTTCCTTTAATTGCATCTGGAGGAGCTGGTCATATAAATCATTTTTATGATGTTTTTAAATTTTCGGATGTAGATGGTGCTTTAGCTGCATCTATTTTTCATGAAAATATTATTAATATACATAAATTAAAAAAATTTTTATCTAGTAAAAATATTGAGATTAGAACATGTTAACTGTCAATCAAATTTTAGATTTAAATTGGAATAAAGTAAATAATTTAATTCCAATTATTGCGCAAGATATTATTTCTAACCAAATTTTAATGCATGGATATGTTAATCAAAAATCACTTTTAATTACATTAAAAACAAAAAAATTAACTTTTTTTTCTCGAACTAAAAATCGTTTATGGACAAAAGGTGAAACTTCTAGAAATTATTTAAAAGTAATTGATCTTGTTACTGATTGTGATAAAGATACTTTATTAGCTTTAGTTCAAGCTGAAGGTGATACGTGTCATTTAAAAAATAAAAGTTGTTTTATAACTAAAAATACAAATATTTCTTTTATTTTAGAATTAGAAAAAATTTTAAAAAATTGTAAAAATAATAATAATACTTCTTATACTAGTAGATTATATAAAAAAGGTATCAATAAAATTTCTCAAAAAGTTGGAGAAGAAGCAGTAGAATTAGTCATTGCAGCTATTAATGAAGATCGGAAACATGTGCTAGAAGAATGTGCAGATTTAATATATCATATATTAGTTTTATTAAATTATAAAAATATAAAATTTATTGACTTAATTAAAATTTTAAAAAAAAGAAATAAATAATTATTTTGTATTATTATAAAAACATATTTTTGATAAACATTAAAAGTATCATAAAATTATTATTATAATTATTTTATTTAATATTTTTATATAAAAGTTTTATATAATTAGTATTATATTTAGGAGTAGTAAAATATGTCTTTACAAGAAATTGGTGTAGTAGGAATGGCTGTAATGGGTAAAAATTTAGCTTTAAATATAGAAAGTAAAGGATATACTGTTTCTATTTTTAATAGATCAAAATTAAAAACAAAAGAGGTAATATTATACAATAAAAACAAAAATCTTATACCATTTTTTAAAATTAAAGATTTTGTATTATCTTTAAAAAAACCTAGAATTATTATATTAATGGTTAAATCTGGACTTCCGACAGATTTAACTATTGATTCTATTATTCCTTATTTAGATGCAGAAGATATTTTAATTGATGGTGGAAATAGTTTTTATAAAGACACTATAAAACGTAATCTTGTATTATCTAAGAAAAATATACATTTTTTTGGTGTAGGTATATCTGGTGGAGAAGAAGGAGCATTAAAAGGACCAGCAATTATGCCAGGTGGAAATAAATTAGTTTATAAGAAAATTTCTAGTTTATTTGAAAAAATTTCAGCTAAAACAAAAGATAATGAATCATGTGTAAATTATATTGGCACAGATGGTTCTGGTCATTATGTTAAAATGGTTCATAATGGAATTGAATATGGAGATATGCAATTGATTGCTGAATCTTATTTTATTTTAAAAAATGCTTTAAATTTTAATAATAAAAAAATTTCTCAGGTTTTTTTTAATTGGAATCAAGGAGAATTAAAAAGTTATTTAATTAAAATTACTCGAGATATTTTTTTAAAAAAAGATTCTTCTGGAAAATATTTAATAGATATTATATTAGATACAGCTGATAATAAAGGTACAGGAAAATGGACTAGTCAAAGTGCATTAAATTTAGGTGAACCTTTATCTTTAATTACTCAATCTGTTTTTTTTAGATATTTATCTTCTTTTAAAAACCAAAGATTAAAAGCTTCTAAAGCTCTTTTTGGTCCTAAAATTAATACAGATATTTTAGATATACAGAAATTTGTAGAGAATATTAGACGTTCTTTGTATTTAGGAAAAATTATTTCTTATGCTCAAGGATTTTCTCAATTAAAAAAAGCTTCTTTAGTACATCATTGGAATTTAAATTATTCAAAAATTGCAAAAATTTTTCGCGCTGGTTGTATAATTAGAGCTGAATTTTTAAAAGAAATTATTTATGCATATAAAAAAAATAATGATTTGCAAAATTTATTATTAACTCCATATTTTCAAAATATTTGTAATAAATATCAAAAATCTTTAAGAAAAATCGTGTCTTATGCAGTTACAAATGGTATTCCAATTCCAGCATTTTCTGCAGCAATTTCTTATTATGATTCTTATAGATCACCTATATTACCAGCAAATTTATTACAAGCTCAAAGAGATTATTTTGGAGCTCATACTTATTCTAGAATTGATAAAAAAGGTACTTTTCATACGAATTGGTTACATGAAAAAAAATAATTTTTAAATCTATAATTATACAAATAATTATATAAATAAATTATTTAAAATAAAATTAATTCAATAGTAAACTGTTATATTTTTCAAATATTCTTTATACTTTTTGTTATATATTATGTTATTTATTATTTAACCTTCTTAGAAAAATTTTATTATAATTTATCTAAGAAGGTTTTTAATTAAGAATTTTTAATATTTTTTTTTATTTGATTATATTGTAAAATATTATTTAGAACATCTATTATGCTTTTACTTGAGGCTTTTATGATATCTTTTGATATATTTTTTCCATAAAATATTTCATTTTTATATTTGACTACGATATTTACTTTTCCCCAAATTTTATTTTCTTTGTATATAGATTCAATTGTAATTTTTTTTAATAGAAAATTTATATTAGTAATTTTTTTTAATGCTTTATATATTCCATTTATGATTCCATTCTTTGTTGAAAGATTAATTTTTTTTATTTGATTATTATAAAATATTTTTATATAAATATTTGTTGTTTGAAAAGATTGAACTGTGAAAAAAATTTTTTTTAAAATAATATATTTTTTTTTAAAAGAATTATTTTTAATGAAAGCAAGCATTTGTAAATCATAATCAAAAATTTGTCCTTTTTCGTCAGCTAGCTTTAAAAATTTTTGATATAATTTTTTTAAATCATAATCTTTTTCTGTATACCCCATTTCTTGCATTCTATTTTTTACTGCTGCTCTTCCAGAACGAGATGTTAAATTAAATTTAATTTTTTTTAATCCAATGTCTTTTGGAGACATAATTTCATAATTTTTTCTATTTTTTATAATTCCATCTTGATGAATTCCAGAAGAATGTGCAAATGCATTTTTTCCAATAATAGATTTATTAATAGGAATAGAGATATTACATATATTACTAATAATTTTGCTTGTTTTATAAATTTTTTTATATTTTATATCGGTAAAAAAATTTAACATTTTTTTTCGAGTCTTAATCGCCATAATTACTTCTTCTAATGCTGTATTTCCTGCTCTTTCACCTATTCCTGTAATTGTTCCTTCGATTTGACGCGCTCCAGCTTGAATAGCAGATATAGAATTACCCACTGCCATACCTAAATCATTATGACAATGTACTGATATAATAGCTTGATCAATATTTGGAACACGGATATATAGTTCTGAAATAATTTTACTAAATTCATTTGGAACAGTGTATCCTACTGTATCGGGAATATTAATTGTTTTTACTCCGTTCTTTATTAGTATTTCTATAATTTTACATAAATCATCTATCGATGTTCGACCTGCGTCTTCACATGAAAATTCTATATCATCAGTATATTTTTGAGCTAATTTAACGGATTTTATAGCCATATCTTGAATTTCTTTAAAATTTTTTTTTAATTTTGATTCTATATGTAATTTAGAAGTTCCTAAAAATAAATGAATTCTAAAATTATCTAATTTCGACATTGCTTTTGCAGCAATTATTATATCTTTTTCTACGCATCTTGCTAAACTACATATTGTACTATTTTTTATTTTTTTACAGATTTCTTGTACGGATTTAAAGTCTCCAGGTGAAGATATAGGAAAACCAGCTTCTATAATATCAATTTTCATTTCTTCTAAAGCTAAAGCAATTTTAATTTTTTCTTGAGTGTTTAAACTAGATTGTAATGCTTGTTCTCCATCACGTAGAGTAGTATCAAAAATAATAATTTTTTCTTTCATTTTTTTTCTTATATAACATGTTATATTTATTAAATTATAAAATTTTAAAGTATAAAAATAGATATTTTTTAATATACTTTTATGTTGATATTTTAAAATTTTTTATTTATTTTAAAATTAAGAATATAATTTTCTATTTTCTAAATATTTAGGTTGATTATTTTTTTCATAATTAATAATATTTTTAATATATTTAAACGTTAAATCAATATTATCTAGTCCATATAATAATTTTAAACGATAATTTTTATTAATTTCGAATGTATATTTTATATTTTTTATAATAATTTTTTGTTTGATTAAATTAACTATACATGTGTTATTTTCATTTTTTTTAATAGATGATATTATTTTTTGAACTGTTTTTTCTGTTAATGTAATTAATAATAAATTATTATTGATTGAATTATTATAAAAAATATCTGAAAATTTCGATGCAATAATTACTTTAAATCCATAATCTATTAAAGCCCATACTGCATGTTCTCTAGATGAACCACATCCAAAGTTTTTTCCTGTAATTAAAATACTTGAATCTTTGTATACTTTATTATTTAATATAAATTTTTTATTAATTTTATTTTTTTGATTATTTAAAAATCTCCAATTATAGAAAAGATTTTTCCCAAATCCAATTTTTGTAGTTTTTTTTAAAAATTGTTTAGGTATAATGATGTCTGTATCAATATTCATAATGTTTATAGGAACGATTGTGCCAGTATGTATAGTAAATTTTTTCATAAAATATTATCCTCACGATAAATTTTTCTTACATCTACAAAATAACCAAATATCGCAGCTGCTGCAGCCATAGAAGGACTCATTAAATGTGTTCGACCTCCTCTTCCTTGTCTACCTTCAAAGTTTCTATTACTTGTAGATGCGCATCTTTCTTGATAACTTAAGCGATCTTTATTCATACCTAAGCACATAGAACATCCTGAATTTCTCCATTCAAAACCAGATTGAATAAAGATTTGACTTAATCCTTCTTTCTCTGCTTGCATTTTAACTAAATTTGATCCTGGAACGATAATAGCCTGTACTTTAGAATGTACTTTTTTATTTTTTACAATTTTAGCTACTTCTCTTAAATCTTCAATTCTAGAGTTCGTACATGATCCTATAAATACTTTATGAATAGGTATTTTTTTTAAAGAAGAATTTTCTTTTATACCCATATATTTAAAAGATTTTTTAATTGTTTTTTTTTTGCTTTGATCTAGAAAATAATTTATTTTAGGTGTTTTTTTATCAATAGAGATAATTTGATCTAAATTCGTTCCCCATGTAATTTGAGGAGCAATAGAAGATATGTCTATATAAAATTTTTTATCGAAATGAGCATTTTTATCAGATTTTAATTTATTCCAATATTCTATAGATTTAATCCAATCTATTCCTTTAGGTGCAAATTTTTTATTTTTTAAATAATTGAAAGTAGTTTGATCTGGTTCTATTAATCCAGATTTAGCTCCCATTTCAATAGCCATATTACATACAGTCATTCTTTCTTCCATAGTAAAATTTTTAATTATTTCTCCACAAAATTCAATAACATAACCTGAACCTCCGGATGATCCGATTTTTTTAATAATATATAAGATAATATCTTTTGCCATAATTCCTGGTTTTTTAATACCATTTATTTCAATTTTCATATTTTTAAATTTATTTTGAGGTATTGTTTGTGTAGCTAATACATGTTCTACTTCTGATGTTCCAATACCAAAAGATAAAGCGCCAAATGCTCCGTTAGTAGATGTGTGTGAGTCTCCACATACTACGGTCATTCCAGGTAAAATCATACCTTGTTCTGGTGCAATTACATGAACGATTCCTTGGTTTTTATGTAATATATCATATAATGGTATATTTGAACTTTTACAATTTTTTATTAATTTTTTCATTTGTATTTCAGCTGTTTTTCCAGAAGCTGAAATATCTTTTTTTAAAGTAGAAACATTATGATCCATTGTTGCAAAAGTTTTATCTGGTCTACGGACTGTGCGATTTTTTATTTTTAATTCATGAAATGCTTGTGGAGATGTGACCTCATGTATTAAATGTAAATCTATATATATAATAGATTCTTTATTTTTTGTTTGAATTAAATGAGAATCATATATTTTTTGGTAAAGTGTTTTATGCATATTTATAATTCCTCAATAAATGATTTAACAATTTCATTTCCCATTTGTTCTGTAGTAATAAAATTTTTATCATTAGAAATATCATATGTTTTAAATCCTTTCAATAAAGTTTTTTGAATAGCAATATTAATTAAATTTGAAATATTAGTCATTTTAAAGCTATGATTTATTAACATAGAAAAAGATAAAATTTGTGCAATAGGATTAGCGATATTTTTTCCCTGAATATCAGGTGCAGCGCCTCCTGCTGGTTCGTATAAACCAAAATTTTTTGTATTAATACTTGCAGAAGGGAGCATTCCAATAGAACCAGTTAAAATTCCGCATTCATCTGAAATTACATCTCCAATTAGATTTGGACATAAAATAACATCAAATTGGTTTGGATTTTTAATAATTTGCATGATAGCATTATCAAAATATAAATGAGATAAATGTACTTTAGGATAATTTTTAGAAACTTCATCAATAGTTTTTCTCCATAGTTTAGAAGTATATAAAACATTTGCTTTATCTATTGATGTAACTTTACATTTTCTTTTTAAAGCTTCATCAAAAGCTATTTTTGCTATTCTTTGAATTTCATATTTATGATAAATAGAAGTATCTATTGCATAATGTACTTTTTTGTTTTTAACTTCTTCAGAAGGTTTACTAAAATAAATACCACCAGTAAGTTCTCTAACGCATAAAATATTAAATCCATCTTGTATATTTTTTTTTTTTAATGGAGATAAATAATTTAATTTTTTATGTAAAATAGCAAGTCTTAAGTTTGCAAACAAATTAAAATATTTTCTAATAGGTAACAAGGATGCAATTTCTGGTCTTTTTTCTGAAGGTAATATATCCCATTTAGGTCCTCCTACAGAACCTAATAATATAGCATCAGAATTTTTACATCCTATCAAAGTTTTTTCAGGTAAAGCAGTACCATGTTTGTCTATTGCGATACCTCCTATATCATATTCTAAAGTTTGTATATTAATACAAAATTTTTTTTTAATGATATTAATAATTTTATAAGTTTCTTGCATTACTTCTGGTCCAATACCATCTCCTGGTAGTACTGCTATTTTATATTTTTTATGCATATTTTTTCTACGTAGTTAGTTTGTAATAATAATATTATTATTTAAATATGATTGATCGTATCATATAAATAAATAGTTTAAAACTTTTGAAATATAACTTTTTACAAAAATTTTTTTGTAAAAAAATATTTTTTAAATAAATTAAGATAATTTTTTATAGTTTTTTAAATTCTTTAGTTTTATATTAAATTTTTATTAATATTAAAAATATTTTTAAGATATAATATTTTAATAAAGATACATGTTAAATAAAATTTTTATTGGAAAAGAAATTATATGAGATTATGTGATCAAGATATAAAAAAATGGATTTTAAAAAAAAAGTTAATTATTACTCCTGCTCCTAGTATGAAAAGTATTCGCGGTGCTACTATTGACATACGTTTAAGTAATAAATTTAGAATTTTTAAAAAATCTCATAATGCTATTATAGATTTAAAAAAATCTTCTAGAAATATTCAATACGTTTTAAAAAAAAATATGAGTGATGAAATTTTTATTTCTAATAATAAATCTTTTATTTTAAAACCCAAAGATTTTGTATTAGCATTAACGATAGAAAAAATATTTATGCCAACTAATTTGATTGGATGGTTAGATGGTCGTTCTTCTTTAGCTAGATTAGGTTTAATGATTCATATGACTTCACATAGAATTGATCCAGGTTGGAATGGAAAAATTGTTTTAGAACTATTTAATGCAGGAAACTTTATTTTAGCTCTTACTCCAGGTATGTTCATTGCAGCTTTGAGTTTTGAAATCTTATCTGGTGTTTCTAGTCAACCTTATAATTATAAAAATAGATCAAAATATTTTAATCAAGAAAGTATTATTTCTAGTTTAATATATAAAGAATAAAATTAATTAGATGAATTTTAAATAGATGTTATTGAATGTTATTTCTATAATATGTAATTTTTTTTAAAAAATAATGAATTTTGGTGTATATTTTTGGAATATAATATTATGGTCAATAAAAATAAAAAAATTCTTGTTACCTGTGCTTTACCATATGCTAATGGTCCTATACATATAGGTCATTTATTAGAACATATTCAAGCTGATATTTGGGTGAGATATCATAGAATGCAAGGAAAAAATGTTTTATTTATTTGTGCTGATGATTCACATGGAACTGCAGTAATGTTAAAAGCTAAATTAATGAATATAAGTCCAGAAGCTTTAATAAAAGTTATTTTTAAAAAACATGTAAAAGATTTATTAAATTTTAATATTTCTTATGACAATTATTCTCATACTCATAGTAAAGAAAATTTATATTATGTACAAAAAATATTTTTAACTTTAAAAAATAAAGGATATATTAAAGAAAAAAATATTTCTCAATTATATGATTCTTCAGAAAAAATGTTTTTACCAGATCGTTTAGTAAAAGGTACTTGTTCAAAATGTTTTATGATTGATCAATATGGAGATCATTGTGAAAATTGTGGATCTGTATATAATGCAAAAGATTTAATTAAACCAAAATCTCAAATATCTGGTACTACGCCTATTTTAAAAGATTCAGTACATTTTTTTTTAAATCTTTCTATGTTTGAAAAAAAATTAAAAGTATGGATTAATTCTGGAGTTTTAGATAAAAATGTTAAAAATAAAGTCATAGAATGGTTTAAAACAGGTTTAAAATTATGGGATATATCTAGAGATTCTCCTTATTTTGGTTTTAATATTCCAGGTTATATAAATAAATATTTTTATGTTTGGTTAGATGCACCAATATGTTATATTAGTACATTTCAAAATTTATGTACAAAAAATCAAAACATTAATTTTAAAGAATTTTGGGAAAGTACTCATACAACAAGTTTATATCACTTTATAGGAAAGGATATAATATATTTTCATAGTATATTTTGGCCAGCTATTTTAGAAGGAATAAATTTTAGAAAACCAACTAAAATTTTTGTGCATGGATATGTTACTCTTAATAATACTAAAATGTCTAAATCAAAAAATAAGTTAATTAAAGCAAGTACATGGTTAAAATTTTTTGATTCTGATAGTTTAAGATATTATTTTGCATCGAAATCGTCACCTTCAATTAAAGATATTGAATTTAATTTGCAGGATTTTATAAATCGAATAAATTCAGATATAGTAAATAAGATTGTTAATCTTGCTTCAAGATGTTCTAGTTTTATAAACAATAACTTTAATGGTTTTTTAGGTAATAAATTATTAGATTTAAATTTATATAGTTTATTTTTAAACAAAAATAAAAAAATTTCTAAAATGTTTAAATATAGAAAATATTCTTCTATTGTATATACTATTGTAAAGTATGCAGATAGATCTAATAATTATATAAATAATAAACGTCCATGGGATCTTTGTAAAGATGATAAATATAATGTAAAAATACAATTAATTTGTACTATGGGAATAAATTTATTTCGTTTTTTAATAACTTGGTTAAAACCTATTATGCCTGATTTAAGTCGACGTGTAGAAAAATTTTTGAATATTAAACTTTCTTGGATGAATTTAAATTATCCTTTATTAAATCATAAAATTTCTAAATTTCAGCATTTATATGAGCGAATCAATGATTGTTCCGATAAAATATTTTTATAATTTTTATTTTTTTGGATACCAAGTAATAAATATTTTTTTACAATTAGTATTATATTTTTCTTGTGTAGTAAACAATCCAATCGCAGAAATAAATTTATTATTATAAAATAAAAGCGGTATTTTTTTTCTTTTCCAAGGAAAAACTTTAAATTTATTAAATAATTCTTTAATTGTGTATAATTTTTTACAATTTTTATTTATTTGAATTTTTTGATTAGTATCGAATCTAATATTTACTAATTGTGTGTTTTTTGGTGCATAAATAAACAAATTATTTTTTTGATTTAGTGAATTTTTTATTTTTAAATAACCGTTTTTTTCTGGTAAAATTATTTTTTTTTTAATATTATGCCAAAATAAAATATATTTTTTTACGCTAAAGATTTTTTTTATCCAAAATAATTTATTTTTATAATTCCAGATTTCATATTTTTTAAACTGTATTTTTGGATATTTTTTTTTTTTATTATGAATTATATTTTTAATAATAGATTTTAAAAATTTTAATGAAGGCAGTTGCATAGTTTTTAGATAAATCCATTTTCTAATAATAAAATATTGAATATCTAAATCCATTTTTTTAATATTTGAAATATTTAAATTATTTTTTTTAGATAAATTTTTTTCAAAAATAGGTTGAATAAGTTTATTTAATAATTTATGTTCTGAATAAATTAATTTTGTAGATCTTAAACAATTTTTTGGAAAGTATTTCCACTTTTTTATAATTTTAGGAAGTATTTTATGTCTTAAAAAGTTTCTTTCATATGATATATCTTGATTACTTTCATCTTCAATCCAATGTATGTTTTTAGATTTAGCCCATATTTTTATTTGTTTTCTTGAAAAATTTAATAAAGGTCTGATTAAATAATTATTAAAAAATTTTTTTTTATAAGCAATTCCAGATAGTCCTTTAGGGCCACTTCCTCTTTTAATTGCTAAAAATAATGTTTCGCATTGATCGTTTAAGTTATGTCCAGTTAATAATATTTCTTTTAAAGATAAAATTTTTTTAAAAATTTGATATCTTTTTTTTCTAGCTTGAGATTCTATATTTTTTTTTTTAATGTTTAATGTAATTTTTTTATATATAAATGGAATATTATTTATTTGACAAATTTTTTTACAATGTAATCTCCATTTTTTAGAATCTGGATGAATTTGATGATCAATATGAACGGCACGAATATAAATATCATGTTTTTTTTTTATTTCTATTAATTTGTATAATAAAACTGTTGAATCTATACCTCCACTATAACCTAGTAGAAATTTTTTATATTGTAATAATGTTTTTTTAATTTTAATCACAGGAATATTTTTATGTATATATTTTATAAATTTTATTTATATATTTTTAAAAATTATACGTTCGAGTGGACTTGAACCACTGACCCTTACTATGTCATAGTAATGCTCTAACCAACTGAGCTACGAACGTTTATACAAAATTTATATGTTTTTATTAAAATTATTTAAAAATTTATTTTTTATTATATTCTAATTAGAAATTTTTTATTTGTAAATAAAAAATTTATATCTTTTGTATTTATAAAAATTAAAGATTTTAAAAAAAATAAAAAAAAACGAGGATATTATGTTTACAGGTATTGTTCAAGGAATTGCAGTATTTTTATATATGAAAAAAATTAACTCTATGTATTATGAATTTTCTATTCAAATTCCAGATATTTTATTAAAAAATATTAAGATTGGAAATTCTATTTCAAATAATGGATGTTGTTTAACAGTAGTAAAAATTTTTAAAAACATAGTTTCGTTTCATTTAATTAAAGAAACCTTTAAAAAAACAAATTTAAAATTTTTAAAAAAAGGCGATCAAGTTAATATTGAACGAGCAGCAAAATTTGGTGATGAAATTGGAGGACATCTTGTGTCTGGTCATATTATTACTACTGTACAAATTATTAATATTTTAAAGAAAAAAGATACTTGTACATTTCTTTTAAAATTAAATAATGATTATTTTAAAAAATATATTTTTTATAAAGGTTTTATCTGTTTAGATGGAGTTAGTTTAACTATTGGAAAAATTTTAGATAATAGCTTCTATGTACATATTATTCCAGAGACATTACTAAGTACAAATTTTGTTTATAAAAAAATTAATTCTTTTTTAAATTTAGAAATTGATTTTTTATCGCAAGCTATTGTTGATACTTGTACACGATCTATGAACAAATAGTTTATAATTTTATTATTAAAATTTTTATAAAAATATGTCTTACATGTAAATTTTAAAAAATTTTAATAAAATTAATTTATTTTGTTATATCTTAAAAATATATAATTTAATTTTTTATATTGAAAAGAGATTTTATAAGTTTATGAAAGAAAAAAAAAGATTTTTAATCTTATCTTTATTAAAAAGAAAATATAAATTAAATCGTAATACAGAATTGATTTTTTCTACTCCTTTTGAATGTTTAATATCTGTAATATTATCGTCGCAAACGAGAGATATAGTTGTTAACAGAGTAACAAAAGTTCTTTTTTCTATTGCAGATAGCCCTGAAAAGATAATTTCTTTAGGAGAAAGAAATTTATTACATTTAATAAGACAAATAGGTTTATATAAAACTAAAACTAAAAATATTATTAAAACTTGTAAAATTTTATTAAAAAACTATAATGGTGTTGTTCCAAATAATAGGAAAGATTTAGAAAATCTTCCAGGAGTTGGTAGAAAAACTTCTAATTTAATATTAAATATTATTTTTAATAAAAAAGAAATTGCTGTAGATACACATGTGTTTAGAGTGTGTAATCGCACTGGATTTGCTGTTGGTAAAAATCCAAGATTAGTAGAACGTATTTTATCAAATATTGTACCAAGTAATTATAAATTATACGTACATAATTGGTTTGTATTACATGGAAAATTTTTTTGTAAAGCAAGAAATATGTGCTGTAAAATATGTATTTTAAGTAAGTTATGTAAATTTAATAAAAAAATATAATTATATTATAATATTATATACTTTAATAGAAATTTTTTTGAACTAGGAAAATTATTACATGTTAAATAAAAACTTTTTAAATCAACTAAAAAATCGTAATTTGATAGCACAAGTTACTAATCATATAAAATTAGAAAAAATTCTTAAATATAAAAAAATTACTTTATATTGTGGTTTTGATCCTACAGCTGATAGTTTACATGTTGGTCATATTCTTCCTTTGCTATATTTAAAAAGATTTCAATTACAAGGTCATACTCCAATTATTATTATTGGTGGAGCAACTAGTTTAGTAGGAGATCCAAGTTTTAGAATTGCAGAACGTCAATTATTAGATTCAGTTCAAAGAACTTTTCAATGGATTAAAAAAATAAAAAAACAAATTTATAAATTTTTAGATTTTTCTAATAATATCAATAAAGCAATAATTTTAAATAATTATGATTGGTTTAAAAAAATAAATATTTTAACTTTTTTAAGAGATGTAGGTAAACATTTTTCTATTACTCAAATGATTAACAAAGAATCTGTTAAAAATAGAATTATAAGATCTGATCAAGGAATTTCTTTTACTGAATTTTCTTATAGTTTATTACAAGCTTATGATTTTTATTTTTTGTATAAAAAATATAATACTTGTTTACAAATTGGTGGATCAGATCAATGGGGAAATATTACTTCTGGAATTAATTTAATTCATTCATTAAAAAAATCTGAAGTTTTTGGTTTAACTTTTCCTTTGTTAATAAAATCAGATGGTATGAAATTTGGTAAAAGTGGAATAAAAACTATTTGGCTTGATCCAAAAAAAACTACACCTTATGAGTTTTATCAATTTTGGATTAATATAACAGATGAAGAATTATATAATTATTTAAAGTATTTTACTTTTATTAGTTTAAAAAAAATAAATCAAATAAAATTATTAAAAGAAAATACAGTTCGTATTATTAAATATAAAAAAAAATTAGCTAAAGATATGACTATTTTAGTACATGGAAAAAGTAAATATATTTCTGTCAAAAAAATTTCTACTATATTTTTTTCAAATAAAATTAATAATTTAAATGAAGATAATTTAAGTAAATTAGAATATTATGGTGCTCCATGTATGACTATAAAAAATTTAAGATATTCAATACAAGAAATATTAATATTATCTAATTTAGCAAGTTCTAATCGAAATGCTAGAGATTTGATATCTTCAAATTCGATTTCTATAAATTATAAAAAAATTAATTTATTAAATTATTATTTATTAGATTCAGATAAGTTATTTAAAAAATATACTATAATTACTAAAGGTAAAAAAAATTTTTTTTTAATAATATGGGAATAATTATATTAAATTTTATATATTAGTTTACATATATAACTATAAGATTATTTGAAAACTTTCTCCACAACCGCATTTATTTTGAGAATTTTTATGATAAAAATCAAAATAATTATGAAATTTTTTTTGAACAAAATTAATAATAATTCCATCTAATACATTAATTTTATTTTTTGGAATAAAAATTGATATATTATCTTTAATAAAAGCTATATTTTTTTTAGTTTTTTTTATTACATATTCTAATACATATTTATACCCTGCACATCCTGTTTTTTTTATATCAACTTTGATTCCTATAATATCTTTTTTTGTTTCATATATTTGAATAATTTTTTTTAAAGCTTTTTTGGTAATAAAAATTCCTTTTAATTTTTTTTTTTTTGATTTTAATAAATATGTTTTCATCTTAATCAGACTCTTATTTTTTGAAATTTATTATTTTCATAAATTATATATTTTTAAAAATTTCTTGTGAAAAATATAATATAAATTTTATATATATCAATGTGATAAAATAATTTTTTATTTAAAGATTTTTTGATAAAATTTTTCTTTAATTTTTATTTGAATTTCACACAATAATTTTTTAAAGATAATACCAAAATAATAGAGGTATAATTTTGTGAAATATTATAAAAACAATATAGATTTGTTTAAAACTATTATTTTATCTGTGTCTATTTTTATTGTTATTATAGCAAGTTTCTATGTAATTCGTCCATTTATACAAAGTTTTTTTTGGGCTAGTATTATTGTTATTTCTACATGGCCAATTTTATTATATATACAAAATTTTTTTGGAAATAAAAAATATTTATCTATATTTTTTATGGTATTTTTTTTATTATTATCGTTTTTTATTCCTTTTTTTATTATTATTAGTTCTGTTTTTAATAATAGTTTTTATTTGATAAGTTATATCAGTTTAGAGAAATGTGTATTTCCAAATTTAGATTTTTTACAAAGTATTCCTATATTTGGTTTAAAATTTTCATTGTTTTATAAAAATTTAATACAAGGTGAATCAAAAAATATTTTTAATTACTTACAACCTTATTTAGGTCAAATCATGATCTTTTTATTGTGTAAGATTAAATTATTAAGTCATTTGTTAATGAATTTATTTTTTATATTTATATTTATTTGTTTTTTGTATTGGAAAGGCGAAAAAATATGCGATATTTTTAAAAATTTTTTTTTAAAATTAAATTTTAAACCAAAAAATTCAATATTTTTAATTATTGAAAAATCTATTCGGGCAGTTTTTTTAGGAGTTGTTATTACATCTTTAATTCAAGGAGCTTTAGGAGGTTTAGCATTAATTATTGTAGGCGCTCCATATATAATTTTTTTTGTAATGTTAATTATATTTTTTTCTTTAATACAATTAGGATCTTTACCGATTCTTATTCCTATTGTTTTATGGTTATTTTTAAAAAATTATTTTATATATGGAATATTTTTATTAATATGGAGCATTATATTATCTATTTTAGATAATTTAATTCGATTTATGTTTATTCGATTAGGAATTAATTTGCCATTTTTTTTTATTTTTTCTGGTATTATAGGTGGTTTATTGGCATTTGGCATGATTGGTTTGTTTATAGGTCCGGTAGTATTAGATATATTTTATAGAGTATTTCAGATATTTGTAAATAAACGCTATTATTCTAAAAATATAATTCAAGATACTAATATTACAAAGAAATAAAATTAAGTATTTTAAATATTTTATGTATTTATATATAAAAATTTTAATAAATTTCATTTATAAATTTATTAAATTATATTATGAGTATATATATTTTATAATAAAAATTATTTAATTATATAAAAATATTATTATAAATAAATTGATTAAAATTTTAAAAATAAATTTTTAATTTTTATAAAAAAATTTTCAACAAATATAAATTTATTTTAAAAATATTTTTTAAATTTAATAATTTTTTATTAATAAAAAATGAATTTGTGAAAACTAAATTATTATATATAATATAATGATTTTCAATATAATTTATACATAAAATATTTGTAAAAAATAAATTTATTTATCATGATTTTTTAGTAGATATTATTTTATCAAAAAAAATAATTTAAATAAACATAAAATACTAATAATTATTTTATATTATTTTTAATAATTTTCACAGTTTAGAGAAAAATATGAAAAAAACAGATGAATTAAGAACAATTAGAATAGATCCGCTTGTAACTCCTGCGCATTTATCAGAATGTTATCCTATTACTTCTGAAATTATGGATAATGTTATTAAAACACGAAAAAATATTGAGAATATAATTTCTGGAAAAGATAATCGTCTATTAGTTATTATAGGTCCTTGTTCATTACATGATCCAATTGCAGCAATTGATTATGCAAATAAACTAAATGATTTAAGAAAAAAATATTCAAATTCATTAGAAATTATTATGCGTACATATTTTGAAAAACCTCGTACTGTAATTGGTTGGAAAGGATTAATTTCAGATCCTGAAATCAATAATACTTTTAAGGTAAATAAAGGATTAACTTTAGCTAGAAAGTTATTATTAGAAATTAATAAAATAGGTTTACCTGCTGCAACAGAATTTTTAGATATGGTCATTGGTCAGTTTATTAATGATTTAATTAGTTGGGGAGCAATTGGTGCTAGAACAACTGAAAGTCAAATTCATCGTGAAATGGCTTCTGCTTTATCTTGTCCAGTAGGTTTTAAGAATGGAACTGATGGAAATATATTAATTGCGATAGACGCCATTAGAGCAGCTAAAGTACGTCATATATTTTTAGCTCCAGATAAAAATGGTCATATGACTATTAATCACACTAGTGGAAATTCTCTTTCACATATTATTATGAGAGGAGGAAAAAAACCGAATTATCATTTAAAAGATGTTAATTTAGCTGTATCCTATTTAAAAAAATTTAAATTACCAGAAAAAGTTATGATTGATTTTAGTCATGGAAATTGTTTAAAACAATATAAACTACAATTAAATGTATGTGAATCTATATGTAAACAATTAAGAGATGGTTCAAAAAATATTTTTGGTGTGATGATTGAAAGTTTTTTAGTAGAAGGATCTCAGCCTATTAAAAAAATAAATAAAATGCAATATGGTCAATCTATTACTGATGGATGTTTAAATTGGGAAGATAGCGTTTTTTTAATAAAAGAATTATCAAATGCAGTGTTAAAGCAAGTATAAAGTAATTTAAGAATAATTTTATACTACAGATGTATTTATATTTAGATAAAAATATTCTATTTAATTGTTTTAGGTTAAGGGTTAAAAATGCCAGTTATAACTTTTCCTGATGGTTTAAAAAAAAAGTATACAGATTTTATTTCAATTAACAAAATTTTGTCAATTTCTAAAGATATTCAAAGAAATAATTATATTGCTGCTTTTTTAAATAATAAAATTGTAGATTTAAGTACTATTATTAAAGAAGATTCCAATTTAAGTTTTATTCATAAAAAGCATATTTTAGCTACAAAAATTATTAATAATACATGTATGCATTTGCTAGGTTATAGTATAAAAATTTTATGGCCAAAAATTAAATTATGTAATTTTTTTTCAAAGAAAAATGAGTTTTATTATGATTTTTATAAAAAAGTTCCTTTAAAAGAAAAAGATATATTAAAAATTGAAAATAAAATGCATGATTTAATAAAAAAAAAATATTATATTATAAAAAAATATTTATCTTATACAGATTTAAAAAAAATTTTACAATCTTCAAATGAAGATTATAAAATTAAAATATTAAAGTTAAATTTTGATAAAGATCGTTATGTTAGTTGTTACTTTCATGAAAATCATCTTGATTTTTTAATAGATATTGAATCTCCAAATATAAATTTTTGTAAATATTTTAAATTAAATAAATTATCTGGTGTATATTTAAATTCAGATAAAAAAAATAAAATGATTCAAAGAATTTCTGGAGTATCTTTTTTAAATGAAAAAAAATTTTCTAAATATTTTAAAAATTTAATATTAAAAAAAAATTTTGATCATAGAAAATTAAATTCAGATTTACATTTGTTTCATTTGCAAGAAGATGTTCCAGGAATGGTATTTTGGCATTATAATGGATTCTTTATATTTAAAAAATTAGAAAATTTTATTAGAAAAAAATTAAAAAAATATAATTATCAAGAAGTTAAAACTCCTATATTAATGAATAAATTAATATGGAAAAAAAGTGGTCATTTAGAAAATTATAAAGATTTAATGTTTTCTACATATTCTGAAAATAAAGATTATTGTGTTAAACCTATGAATTGTCCTGGGCATATACAAATTTTTAATCATAATTTAAAATCTTATAGAGATTTGCCAATTCGTATGTCAGAATTTGGGAGTTGCCATCGTCAAGAACCATCTGGAGCTTTACATGGTTTAATGCGATTAAGAAATTTTACCCAAGATGACGCACATATTTTTTGCACTAAAACACAATTAAAAAATGAAATTAGTCGTTGTATAAAAATGATTTATGAGATATATAATATTTTTTCTTTTAAAAAAATTCTTGTTAAGTTATCTACCCGTCCTGATAAAAGAATTGGTCATGATACTGTATGGGATTATACTGAATCAGTTTTAAAAAATGTTTTAAAAGAAAATCAAATATTATTTTCTTACCAAATTGGAGATGGTGCGTTTTATGGACCTAAAATTGAATTTGAACTACAAGATTCTTTTAATAGAAAATGGCAGTGTGGGACAATTCAACTAGATTTTTATTTACCTAAAAGATTAGGATCTTTTTATATTGATAAAAATAATAAAAAAAAAGTACCAGTTTTAATTCATCGAGCAGCATTAGGTTCTATAGAAAGATTTATTGGTATTTTAATTGAAGAATATAAAGGATATCTTCCTATTTGGTTAACACCTATACAAGTTAAAATTATTAATATTTCACATAAAAATATTGAATATTGCAATAATGTACTAAAAATTTTAAAACATAAAAATATTAGAGCTGAATTTGATTCAAGAAAAAAAAGTTTAGGTTTAAAAATTAGGGAAAGTATTTTACTAAAAATTCCTTATATATTAATTTGTGGAGATAAAGAAGTAGAAAGTAATACTATATCTTTTAGAAATATTAAAAAAAAAAATATTTATAATATGAATATACAAGATTTTATAAAAAAAATTCATAACAAAAATAATTCTTTTAAATAAATTTATATGGAGGAATAAAATATTAAAGGCTGGAAAAGAGTTTCAAATATACGATCGCATAGAATAAATAATGAAATTCGTTCTTCAAGAGTGCGTTTAACTGGTTTAAAAGGAGAAAAAATAGGTATAGTTAGTATACATGATGCTTTAAAAAAAGCTGAAATAGAAGGTTTAGATTTAGTAGAGATTAGTCCTAATGCCGAACCTCCTGTATGTAAAATAATGAATTATGGAAAATTTATTTATACTAAATCCAAAGCTTTAAAAGAACAAAAAAGAAAACAAAAAGTAATTAGTATTAAAGAAATTAAATTCCGACCAAGCACTGATGAAGGTGATTATCAAGTAAAATTAAGAAGTTTAATGCGTTTTTTAAAAGATGGTCATAAAGTTAAAATTACTTTACGATATAGAGGAAGAGAAATGGCTCATCAAAAAATCGGATTAAATATGTTACATAGAATCAAAACAGATTTAAGTAATTTATCTTTAATAGAATTTTTTCCATCGCGAATAGAAGGACGACAAATGGTTATGATTTTATCTCCAAAAAAATAAATTTATGAGATAAAATAAATGCTGATTTATTTTTATAAATTTTTTAGGAATTTTTTAATGAAAAAATTAAAAACTTTAAAGAGTGCAGCAAAACGTTTTAAACAAACAGCTTCTGGTAAATTTAAAAGAAAACAAGCTAATTTAAGACATATTTTAACTAAAAAATCTACTTCTAGAAAAAGAAATTTAAGAATGAAAAAAATTATTTCTAAATCAAATTCTAAGGTAGTAAAAACTTTTTTTCCGTATAATTAAAATAAAATGTTTTATAAAATTTTTTAACAAATTAAGGATTTTAAATGGCTCGAGTTAAAAGAGGAGTATGTTCTCGTGCTCGTCATAAAAAAGTTTTAAAGAAAGCAAAAGGATATTATGGTGCACGATCTAGAGTTTATAGAGTAGCTGTTCAAGCAGTTTTAAAAGCTGGACAATATTCTTATAGAGATAGACGTCAAAAAAAAAGGGTTTTCAGAAAACTATGGATTTCTCGTATTAATGCTGCTGCTCGAGAAAATAATTTATCTTATAGTAATTTTATATATGGGTTAAAAAAAGCGTCAGTTAATATAAATCGCAAAATATTATCAGATATAGCTATTTATGATGCAATATCTTTTAAAAAATTAGTACAAACTGCTAATACATATTTATCTTAATAAGAAATTATTTTTATAATAATTTTTTATTTAATTAAATTAATAAATAAAAAATGTTAAATTTAACGTTATATAATATTTCAGAAAATATTTTTTTAGATTTAAATACAAATGATGAGCTTCCTTTTTTTTAAGGAAGCTTTTTGATATATTATTAATTTCTATGGAAATTCTAAGTAATGAGTGATTATAAAAATTACATTCAAGATGTTTTATCAAAATTAAGTAAATGTAAAAAAAAAAATGATTTAAATATTTTACGATCAGAATATTTAGGAGTTAATGGAATTATTACTAAAAAATTTAGAAAGTTAAAAACATTAGATTTAAAAGATAAAAAAAAATTAAGTATTAAAATTAATAAAATTAAAAAAAAAATTTTAAAATTATTTTTTTTGAAGAAAAAATTTTTAAAAGAAAAAATAATTCAAAATTTAAATAAACATAAAAATATTGATTTGTCTTTATCTAGCAAAGAAGTAAACTTAGGTTCAATGCATATTATTACTTATGAAATTAATCGTATAAAAAATTTTTTTTTTAAATTAGGTTTTGAAATATTATTTGGACCAGAAATAGAAGATGATTATTATAATTTTGATGCTTTAAACATTAAAAAAAATCATCCATCACGAGATAGTCATGATACTTTTTGGTTTAATAAAAATATATTATTAAGAACACAAACTTCGAGTATGCAAATTCGTACTATGGAACAAAGAAAACCTCCAGTAAGAGTAATTGTTCCTGGAAAAGTATATAGAAATGATTCTAGTCTAACTCATAGCCCTATGTTTCATCAAGTAGAGGGTTTTATTATAGATAAAAAAATTAATTTTTCTAATTTAAAGTGGATTATGAGTAATTTTTTATTATATTTTTTTAAAAAAAAATATAAAATTCGTTTTAGAAATTCATATTTTCCTTTTACTACTCCATCTGCAGAAATTGATATTTTAAATCAAACATCAAACAAATGGTTAGAAGTACTTGGTTGTGGAATGATTCATCCTCAAGTTTTAAAAAATGTACATGTTAGTTCTAAAAAATATATAGGATGTGCTTTTGGAATCGGTATAGAACGTATAATTATGTTAAAATATAATATTTCAAATATTCGTTCATTTTTTAAAAATGATTTAAGATTATTAAAACAATTTACATAAATAGTGAGTAAAAATGAAATTTAGTTTGTCGTGGTTAAAAACATTTTTAGCAAAAGATTTAAAAAATTCTTTAATTTGTAATCAATTAACAGAAATTGGTTTAGAAGTAGAAGATTTACAAAAAAATAAAAATTTTTTTAAAAATTCTTATATTGGAAAAGTTATTTGTATATCTTATAAAGATAATAAATCTTTTTTAAAGATTAAATTAAAAAAAAATTTTTTTGTTTATACTTTTACTCAAAAAAAAAATATTTATTTAGGTATGAAGTTAGCTGTTGGATTAAAGACAGAACATTTAATAAATTTAGATAATAAAATTAAAATAAATAACGAAAATGATTTATTAAAATGGAAAATATATACATATCGTGATTTTAAAATTTTTGGTAATAAAGATTATATCGTAGAGTTTCCTAAAGATCAAGAAATAGGCGTTTTAGTTAAAAAATATTTTAAACTTTACCCAGATGATTTATTAACTATAAATATTACACCTAATAGAAATGATTGTTTAGGAATATTAGGAATTGCTCGAGAATTATCAGTTTTAAATAATTTAAAATTAGTAGATAAATTTAAAAATTTTAATCATTTAGATAATATTGAATTTAATAATAATTTTCATATTTCTATTTCTAATAAAAATATTTGTTCTAGTTATTTTATTAAAATTATTAAAAATTTAGATTTATCTTTTCCTACTCCTTTTTGGATTCGAGAAAGATTAAGAAAATCTAATATTCAATCTGTTAATATTGTGTACGATATTGTTAATTATGTATCGCTTGAATTAGGTCAAGCAATTCATATTTTTGATTTAAATAAGTTTCATAAAAAAAAAATAAAAATTCGGTTATCTAAATTAAATGAAAGTATTTTATTTAAAAATAATCATTTAATTCAGATATCTCAGAATACATTAGTTTTTGAAAATGATAAAAAAATTATTTCTTTGGGTGGTTTTATTAATTCTGAAGATTTTTCAATAAATAATAATACTACAAATTTTTATATAGGTTCTGGAGTATTTAATAAAAATTTAATAAATTATATTAAAAGAAAATATAATAAATATTACATATCTTATGATAATTATTATAGACAATGTCAAGATAGTTTATCGTGTTTTGCTTTAGAACGTGTTTCTAAAATATTATTTAAATTATTTCCAAATAGCATTATTTCTAGTACATGTTTTATAAATAAAAAAAATTACATAAATAAAAAAATAATTATATCATATACAAAAATAAATAAAGTTTTAGGATTTATAATTCATAAATTTTTTATTTTAGATATACTAGAAAGATTAGAATATGTTATTTATGAAAAATTACATAGATTAGTAGTTTCATCTCCTATTTTTCGTTCAGATATTATATGTGCAGAAGATGTAATATCTGATATAATACGTTTTTATGGATATCATAATTTACCAACTGTACCTTTACAATTAAATGTAAATATACCTAAAAAAAATTTAATTTTAGAAAAATTACATAAAATAAAAAAATTTTTTTCTATTAGAGGATATTCTGAAGTTATAAATTATAGTTTTACTGATAAAAATTCTCAGAAATTATTTTTTAAAAATAGAAAATTTATGAAAATAATTAATCCAATTTCTAAAGATTTAGCATATATGCGAACATCTTTATTTTCTGGATTATTAAAAAATATGCAATATAATTTACATCGTCAACAAGATAATTTTCGTTTATTTGAAAGTGGTTTATGTTTTATTCAAGATAAAAAAAATAAATTTCAAGTTCATCAAAAGTTATTTTTATCTGCTATAATTAGTGGTAATAAATATCAAAAAAATTGGTTATATCAAAAAAAAGAGTTTAGTTTTTATGATTTAAAATACGATATAGAAAGTTTTTTTTTATTTTTTTATAATATAAATAATATTTTTTTTAAAAAATCTCATATATATGGTTTTGATTCAAATATATGTTCAACAATTTATTTTAAAAATATTAAATTAGGATATATCGGATTATTAGACTCTAAAATTAATAAGTTTTTTAATATAGTAAAGAATATTTTTGCTTTTGAAATTGCTATAGAAAAAATTCCTATATTAAAAAATAATCCTATAGAAGAGTTTTATTTTTATCCTTATAGTATTAGAGATATTTCAATTATTGTTTCTAGTTCTATACCTGCTTTAGAAATTATTCAGGAATGTTATAAAGTTTCTTTAGAAAATATTTTTAAAGTTATAATTGTAGATATATATGAAGGAAAAAAAATTCCAATAAATAAAAAAAGTTTATCTTTAAGAATTTTTTTTAAAAGTATAAAAAAAAATTTTACTTATAATGAAATAGAAGTTTTATTTAAAAAATGTATTCATAGAATGAAACATAAATTTCAAGCAATATTAAGAGATGATAAATTTATTTAAAAACTTTTTATAAAGTTATATTTTAATAAAAAAAGTTATTAAAATATATATTGATATAAATTTCATATATTATTTGTATATTAATTTTTAATATTACATTTTAATTTACTATAAAAGGAATAAAAAATGTTTGATTTTTTTAGCTTAATTTATTTTAATTAATTTATTTATAAATATGTATAAATTTTTATATGTTATTTTTTATATTTTTATTTTAATTTTTTAATAAACAAAATAAAATAAAAAATAAAAAAAATAGATTTAATAAAATTTATTAAAAAATAAAAAAAATTTATTAACATTAATAATTTTATTATAAAATATTTAAATATATACAAATTACAATTTTAACTTGTATTAAAAAAATAATTCTATATTAAATAATTTTATTTAATAAAAATATTTAATCTCTATAATTAGATTATGTGTTTTAAATAAATTTCTTTGACTAAAAAATTTAAAATATAGTATTTTTTAAATTTTTTTAGTCAAGTTATAATTTTTTAAAAAATTTTATTAATATAAATAAGAGAATATAGCTATTTTATGAAAAGTTTTTTGAATCATATATAAAATATTTAATCTATTTTTTTTAATTTTCTTGTTTTTATGATTAATTATAATATTTTTAAAAAACTTTTCTAGAATATAATTAATATTTATTATTTCTATAATTGATTTTTGATATTTTTTTTGTTTATTTAAGATATTAACTTTGATATTAATAAATTTAATTTTTTCATATAATTCTTGCTCTAAGTTATGTTTAAATAATTTCGAATTAATTTCAGATGAATTTTTAAAATTTTGTTTTTTTAAAATATTTGTAATTCTTTTATGCATATTTAATATTCTTTCTGAATGTTTAGATTTCAGAAATTTAATTATCATTTTAATTTTTTTATTTATTTTAAATAAATTAATTTTATTGATATTAATTATAGATTTTATAATATTTTTAATATTTTTTTCTTTTTTATAAAAATGATTGAATCTATTTATAATAAATTTAATTATTTGAGATGTAATTAGTTTTATATTTTTTTTAATGCCATATATTAAAATTATTTTTTTTATTAATGTGTTTAAATTAAATGTAATTTTATAAAAAATTATTATCTTTATAATACCTATAGATATTCTTCTTAATGCAAATGGATCTTTATCTCCCTTAGGAATTTTACCTATAATAAACATACCTATTAAAGTATCTAGTTTATCTGTTATAGACAATGCAATTCCTATATTTGAGGAAGGTAATTTATCATTTTTAAATCTCGGTAAATAATATTCTCTTAAAGCTGTATAAACTTCTTTAGGTTCTTTATCATATTTTGCATAATAAGAACCAATTATTCCTTGCAGATCAGGAAATTCTGATACCATACAACTAATAATGTCACATTTAGATAAAAATGCTGCTTTTTGTGCATTTTTAGGATTAAAAGAAATTTTTTTTTGTAATAATAATATTATTTTTTGTAATCTATTTGTTTTATCTTCTAAATTACCTAAATTTTCGTGAAATAGAATTTTTTTTAATAATTTTTTTTTATCAGATAATTGAGTTTTGATATCTTTTTTAAAAAAAAACTTTATATCTTGTAATTTAGAAGATATTACTATTTGATAGCTAGATATAATTTTATGATAGTTTTTAGTTTCTGTATTAATTACACAAATAAATTTAGATTGCAATGTGTTGTTTTTTTTAAATAATGGAAAACATTTTAGATTGTTTTCAATAATATAAATTATTATTTCTTTTGGCAAAGATAAGAATTTTTTTTTAAAAGATATTATTAAGACAGATGGCCATTCTACTAAAGAATTAATTTCTTCTAATAAATAATTATTTATTTTAAGAAAACTGTTATTTTTTTTTGCTAAATTTAAAATATTTTTTTTAATTTTATTTTTTCTTATTTTATAATCTGCAATTACCTTACCTTTTTTTTCTAAAATAGATAAATAATTTTTAGCATGTAAGATTTTTACTTGAGATTTATCTTTGATTAAATAATGACATTGTGTTTTTCTATTTGTATATAAACCAAACATTTTTTGAGGAATAATTTTTGTATTAATTAACATAACAATATTTCTAATTGGTCGAATAAATTTATATTTTTTTTTATTCCATTGCATTAAATGAGAATTTGAACATGTGTAAAAAATTTTTTTTGAAATTTCAGCCAATTTATTTTCATAATTAGAATATTTTTTTATTTTTTTATAAATTAACCATTTTTTATTATTTTTATTTAATATTTGAATGTTTTCTTTAGTAATATTAAATTTTTTCATCCATAATAACGCTGGTTTTTGAATAATTCCTTGTTTATTAAAAGAAATTGATACAGGAGGTCCTTTTTTTATAATATATTCAATTTTTTTATCATATGTAAAATTTTTTATTTGAATAGCTAATCTTCGAGATGTAGAAAACCAACTTATTTTTTCATAAATTATATTTTCTATTTTTAATATTTTAATAAATTTTTTATAAAAAAATAAAGAAATTTTTTTTAATTTCTTTGCTGGTAAATCTTCTGTGTTGATTTCTATTAAAAATATTTTTTTTTTCATTTATTATTCTCATTTTTTAAATTTTATTTTTTTTATAAGAAATAGCAATATTTTTTGTAATATTTCTTATTTTAAAAATATAATTTTGTCTTTCTGTTGAAGAAATAACTTTTTTTGCATCTAATAAATTAAAACAATGAATTGCTTGTAATATACATTCATATGCAGGAATTAAAAGAGGTTTATGTAAAGATAGTAATCTTTTAGATTCTAAAAAATATAATTTAAAAATTTTTAATAAAAATTTTTCATTAGACTTATTAAAATTATATTGAGATTGTTCTAATTCATTTTTATAGAATAATTGTTTATAATCAATTTTGTTTTTTTTATATTTAGACCAGATTATTTTATATATATTATCTAAATTTTGTATATGCATTGCTAATCTTTCTAAACCATATGTAATTTCTACTGATATCGGTTCACAATTTATAGATCCGATTTGTTGAAAGTATGTAAATTGAGTTATTTCTATTCCGTTTAACCAAATTTCCCATCCTATTCCTGACGCTCCTAATGTTGGATTTTCCCAATTATCTTCTATAAATTTTATGTCATTGTGAGATAGTTTAATATTTAATTCTGACAAAGATTTTAAATACGTTTGTTGAATATTTTTTGGAACTGGTTTAATAATTACTTGAAATTGATAATAATGTTGTAATCTATTTTTATTTTTTCCACTTCTTCCATCAGTAGGTCTTCTTGATGCTTGAGTATAAGCATATGATGTTGGTTTTTTTTCTAAACACGAAAAAAATGTTCGATGATGAAAAGTTCCAGCTCCTATAGGAATATCTAATGGTTGTATAATAGTGCAACCTTGATTAATCCAAAAATTTTTTAAAGATGAGATAATTTCATAAAATGTTTTTTGTGTATTATTTTTATTCATAATTTTTATATTTTTATAGTTAGTATTTTAAAAATTAATAAATTTGTATTTTTTAATTTTTATAAATGTAATACAAGTTTTAATTTTTTTTATTTTTTTTAATTCTTTAAAAGAGTTTATTAATTTAAAAAAAATAAATTAATAGTATGTTAATATTTTTTAATAAAAATATTATTTTAATTTATAATATTTAATATTAAAATATTTTTTTATTAATATTTTTTATTTTTTTATAATTATATAGGACAAATAAATAATGAAATATATTGGATCACATGTTAGTATTTCTAAAGGCATTTCATATGCTATAGAATATTCTTATAAACTAAAATCTACAGCAATAGGTTTGTTTATTAAAAATCCTTTGCGATGGAAAGTTCCTAAGATTACTCAAAAAATTATAAAAGATTTTAAAAAAACATGTAAAAAATATAATTATTTATCTGAACAAATTTTACCACATAGTGGATTTTTAATTAATTTAGGACATCCAAATCCAGTTTTTTTAAATAAATCTAGATTATCTTTACTTGAAGAAGTATTACGATGTGAAGAATTGGGATTAAAATATTTAAATTTTCATCCAGGTAGTTATTTAAATAAAATTACTAAAAAAAAATGTTTAGAATTAATTTCTGATTCAATTAATTTTATTTTAGAAAAAACTAATAAAATTATTTTAGTGATTGAAAATACTGCAGGACAAGGAACTAATTTAGGTTATAATTTTGAACAATTATCTATAATTATTAATAGGGTAAAAAATAAAAAACGAGTTGGTATTTGTTTAGATACATGTCATTTATTTGCTGCAGGATATGATCTTAGAACTAAAAAAGATTATATTAAAACTTTTGATGCTTTTCATAAAAAAATTGGATTTAATTATTTAAAAGGTATACATTTAAATGATTCTAAAAATATTTTAGGAAGTAGAAAAGATCGACATGAAAATTTAGGATTAGGATATATTGGAAGAAATTTTTTTGAATGGATTATTCAAGATTTGAGATTTGAAAAAAAACCAATAATTTTAGAAACAATTAATAAAAGTTTATGGTTAGAAGAAATTTCTTGGTTACAATCAAAAGATATACTATAGCATAAAAAAATTTGCTTCATTTTTTTATTATTTAAAATTTAAAAAATATTTTATATTATATTAGGATTAAATATGATTACTATATATGCTAGTAAAAGAAATTTTTTTGGCACAAAAAATAGCAGACGATTACGTTTAAAGAATTATTTTCCATCAATTATTTATGGTAAGAAAAAAAAACCTATATTAATTCAATTAAGACAAGATGATATATTAAATTTATTTAATAAAAACAATTTAATTAATAAAAATTTTTTAATAATTATTAAAAATCTAAAAATTAATGTTAAATTACAAGAAATACAAAAACATCCGTTTAAACATAAATTTGTTCATATTGATTTTTTAAGAATATAAATTTTATTATTTTTTTAAAACATTTAAATATTAATATTTTGTTATAATTAATTTAATAATTATCTTTTCAATTTAAAGATAAAATTTGTATATTTTAATATTTTATATATTTGAAAAAGTTATTTATAATAAAATATTTTTATAATTGTAGATCTTAAAACGATCATTTCTGGATAAAATTGTAAAATTAATAAATTTATTATTCCAATAATAAAAATTATTATAGGTAATAAAAATATATAATTTTTTTTTAAAAAATATATTATTTCGTAATAATTTTTATTTTTAAAATTTTGTAAAATTATCCATAAACTTAAAAAAATAGTTATAATATTAAATATACAAAATTTTTTAAAATAATTATTTTCAGAATAATTAGGAGTTTGAATAAATATACAAGTAAGTATTCCTGGTGCTAAATATATTATAGGCCAAATGATACAACTGATTAAGTTTGGAAAAAAAAATTTTTTAAAAAAAGAAATTTCTAACATTCCTGATAAAATTGGAATTAATGGTCTTGTAATTCCAATAAATTTACCTAAAAATATTGTAATCAAATTATATTTTTTTAATAATTTTTGAACTTTTTTAATTATTATTAAATTTTTTTGGAAAATTTTTAAATTTTTAATTAAATTTTTACATTTCCAACCTATAAAATAAGAAATCCAGTCTCCTAATAAACATCCTATTATTGAAGCAAGCCAAATAGGATAAAATTTTTTATTTGAATGTATAATTGCAGCTCCTAAAGTTGACATTATTAATATTCCAGGTAAAAAAAAACCTATTAATGCCAAAGATTCTATAAACGAAATACACATGGTAATAATCATGAAATACATAATTGATTGTTTAGAAATATAATTAAGAAATGTTTCCATTTTTATATCCTTGTAATAAATTTATTTATTAAAATTTTAGTTTATTTAAAAATATTTTTAATTTAAAATTTTTATTTTTTAATTTTAGTATTATTTTTCATATTTAACAAAGTTTTTTTTATTTTATATTTAAAATAATATTAATTATTAAAATAATTTATATAAAATTTTTTTTATTTTATAAAATAAATTTTTAAATTAATAAGTTTAATATTTTATATCGAAATTTAATTTTTTATTTTTATTAAATAATTTTTATTTTAAGATTTGAATAAATTTTAACAAAATATTTAATAAAATAAAATATCAACAGATATTTTAACATCATTTATTATTTAAATTTTTTTAGTTTATTTAAAAATATATTTTTTAAGATCATAAACTTTAAAGATAATAAAAATATTTTCTATACATAATTTTTTTAAAATGAGTATTAAATATTTTTATGAATAAGATATGATATAAATAATTCAAGTTATATTTATAATATATTTATTACAAGCAATTAATTTTATTTTTTTAAAAAATAATATTTAAAATATTTTTTTAGTAAATAAATAAAAAATTTTTAATAATTTTTTATAAAAAATATAATATTTGATTAACTTTTTTAGTTTTAAAGAGATTTTATGATATATTTTAAAAAAAATAGATATAAAAAATTTTTACAAAAAAAAAATTTTGGACAAGTTTTTTTAAAAGATAAATTTGTTATTAAAAAAATAATTAAATATATTAGTCCTACTGTAGATGATTTACTTTTAGAAATTGGTCCTGGATTAGGAGCTCTAACTATTCCTATATCTCATAAAGTAGATATATTAAATGTAGTAGATATAGATATAGACATATTAAATTTTTTTAAAAAAAAAAATTTTTTTTCAAAAATAAATTTTTTTTTACAAGATATTTGTAATTTTAATTTTGAAGAATTTTACTTAAAAAATAAAAAAAATAAAATAAGAATTTTTGGAAATCTTCCATATAATATTTCTACTTTTTTATTAATGTATTTAATTAAATTTAATTTGATTATTCAAGATATGCATTTTATGTTACAAAAAGAAGTTGCAAATCGCATTTTATCATATCCTAATAGTAAATTATATGGACGTTTAAGTATTTTAATACAATATTTTTTTAAAGTAAAAAAATTATTTGATGTTACTCCACAATCTTTTTATCCTGTTCCAAAAATTTATTCTACTTTTTTAAAACTTTCTCCGCATAAAGTTTTTCCACAATTTAATTTTAATTTAAATATATTAAGTAAAATTACAAAAACAGCATTTTCTAAAAGAAGAAAAATATTAAAGCATAGTTTAAAAAGTTTATTTTCTGAGAATACATTATTAGAATTAAATATTAATCCTAAATTTCGTGCAGAAAATTTATCATTAAAAGAATATTGTCAGCTAACAGATTATTTAGTACGTAAAAATATGTAAAATTTATCAAATATAAAAATATTTTTTAGATTTTAAATTTTTTTATTTTTATTAATTTTTAACATAGGAATATTTATTTATGAGTACTTATTTTATAGGTGATATTCATGGATGTTATGATCAATTTTATTCACTTTTAGAAAAAGTAAAATTTAATGATATAAAAGATGAAATATGGATTACAGGAGATTTAGTAGGACGAGGACCAAAGTCTTTAGAAGTATTAAAATATGTGTTTTCATTAAAAAAAAAAGCAAGATTAGTTTTAGGAAATCATGACTTAAATTTATTATCTATATATTTTAATATAGAAAAAAAATCTATAGAAAAAGAAATTTCAGAATTATTAAATTTTTCTAGTTTGAAATTTATAATTAAAAAATTAAAAAATACTCCTTTAGTTCAGTATGATTTAAATAGAAAAATATTGATGTCACATGCTGGAATTTTTCCAAAATGGACTCTTAAAGAAATTATAAAATATTCAGAAGAAGCGCAGTTTAAACTATCTGGAAAGAATTTTTTAAAATATTTAAGGTATATGAAAGGTGATTTTCCAAATGTTTGGTCTAAAAATCTGAATAAATATAATCGTTTTCGTTTTATTGTAAATTCTTTTACTCGCATGAGATATTGTAATATAAATTCAGAATTAGATTTTAGCTATAAAGACACTCCTCCTCATTTTAATAAAAATTTTTTACCTTGGTTTTCTATTAAAAATAAATTAGATTCAGATTATTCTATATTTTTTGGACATTGGTCTTCTTTAAAAAATACAACAACACCAGAAAATTTCTTTTCTTTAGATACTGGTTGTTGTTGGGGTAGAAAATTAACTATTTTAAGATGGGAAGATAAAAAAAAATTTACTATTGAATGTAATTCATTAAAATAATATATTTTACATTTTTTCTAATATTTCATGAAAATAAATTAAATTACTTTTTTTATCTATAAAATTTTTTGTTTGATATATTTTTTTCCATTTATAATTTTTATATTTTGGAAAAAATACATCTCCTGGAATTATTTTTTTTACATGAGTAAGATATAGTTTAGTTGTTATAGGGAGAAATTGAGAATATATTTCTCCTCCTCCTATAATCATTTTTTCTGAATAACTTTTTGATAATTTTATTGCGTCTTGTATAGATTTAGCCCATTTTATTGGATATTTTTTATTTAAATGTATAGATTTATGTTTTTTTTTACTAAGAATAATATGTTTTCTCATAGGCAAAGGAATTTTTATTGTATTCCATGTATTCCTGCCCATAATAATGACTTTATTAATAGTGTGCTTTTTAAACCATAACAAATCTTTAGAAATATTCCATGGAATTTTATTTTTTTGAGAAATAACATAATTTTGTGATATTGCTGCAATTATACTAATCATATTATATATTTTTTTTTATTTTTTTATGTAGTTCTTGTAAACTTATAATATTTTTAAATGGATTTGTTTTTAATGATTGAATTGATGCTAATGCTCCATTAATTGTTGTATTATAGTAAATTTGGTTTTTAATAGCATGTCTGCGAATAATTTTTGATTTTTTTATTTCTTCTGTAGAATAAGCGGTGTTAATGATATATGAATATTCATTATTTTTTATTCTATCTTTGATATTAGGATGATTTTCATAAATATGATTTACTTTTCTTACAGAAATGTTGTTTGCGCGTAAAATTTTAAATGTATTATATGTTGCATCAATTTTAAAATTAAATTGTATTAATTTTTTTGATAATTTAATAATTTTTTCTAAATTAAGATCTTCAATCGATAATAAGACTCTTTTTTTGTTATTAATCATAGTTTGTGTACTAATCATTGCTTTACCAAAAGCTTCTGCAAACGTTTTTCCAATACCCATAACTTCTCCAGTAGATCTCATTTCTGGACCAAGGATTGGATCTGCATTAGAAAATTTATTAAATGGAAAAATAGATTCTTTTATAGAAAAATAAATAGTTTTTATTTCATCTTGTATAAATTTTTGTTTTTTTAAAGATATTCCAATCATAACTTTAGTAGCTATTTTAGCTAATGGAAAACTAGTAGCTTTAGAAATAAAAGGTATAGTGCGAGCTGCTCTTGGATTCACTTCAATGACATATAATTTATTATTTTTTACTGCAAATTGTATATTTATTAATCCTTTAATTTTTAATTCTAAAGCAATTTCTGTTACTTGTTTTTTAATTAATTTTAATATTTCATGAGTTAGTGAGAATGAAGGAAGTGAGCAAGCTGAATCTCCTGAATGTACTCCTGCTTGTTCAATATGTTCCATAATTCCTCCAATTAATACTTGTTTTTTATCACAAACAGCATCTACATCTATTTCTATAGCATCATTTAAATAATGATCTATTAAAACTGAATTTTTTTTATTTTTTTGTATTTTTTTTGTAAAATATTTTTTTAGATTTTTTTCATTATATATAATTTCCATAGATTTTCCTCCTAAAACATATGAAGGTCGAATCATCATCGGATATTTAATTTTTTTTGATTCTTTAATTGCTTCTTCTAAATTCGTTACTGTAGCATTTTTTGGTTGTTTAAGATTTAATTTTTTAATAATATTTTGAAATATATCTCTGTTTTCTGCTTGATCAATAGATTTTGCATTAGTTCCAATAATTTTTATTTTTTCTTTATTTAAAAGTTTTGCTAATTTTAATGGTGTTTGCCCTCCAAATTGAATAATTATACCTTGAGGTTTTTCAATTTTAATAATCTCTAATACATTTTCTAATGTAATTGGTTCAAAATATAATCTGTCTGAAATATCATAATCTGTA
This sequence comes from Buchnera aphidicola (Chaitophorus populicola), assembly GCF_964058995.1. Classification (GTDB taxonomy): domain Bacteria; phylum Pseudomonadota; class Gammaproteobacteria; order Enterobacterales; family Enterobacteriaceae; genus Buchnera_J; species Buchnera_J aphidicola_BO. Next base: position 119,236 of record NZ_OZ060382.1, read on the forward strand.
GAAACAGTTTCTGGATTACAATTAATTATAATTGTTTCAAAATGATTTTCTTTTAATGCTTGCGCAGCATGTACACAGCAATAATCAAATTCAATTCCTTGTCCAATTCTATTAGGACCACTTCCTAAAATAATAATTTTTTTTTTGTTTAGTGTAGGTTTAGATTCACATTCATCTTCCCAAGTTGAATACATATATGCAATAGAAGTTTTAAATTCTGCAGCGCATGAGTCTACTCTTTTATACACTGGATAGATTTTATTTTTATATCTTAATTCTCTAATTTTATTTTCTTTTGTATTAGTTAATTTAGCAATTCTTGAATCTGAAAATCCTTTTTGTTTAATTTTTCTTAAAAAATTTATATTTTTAATTTTTTGATAATTATTTATTATTTTGTTTTCTAAATCAATAATTTCTTTAATTTGTATTAAAAACCATTTATCAATAGATGTTAATTGATGTATTTTTTCGATATTTATATTATGTCTAAATGCATCACCTATATACCATAATCGATTAGAACTAGGTTCTTTTAGTTCTTTTTTTATTTTTTCTATAATATTTTTTTTATAAAATTTAATTTTTGAATTAAATCCATCATAATCGTTTTCTAAGCTTCGTATTGCTTTTTGTAAAGATTCTTGAAAAGTACGTCCAATAGCCATTACTTCTCCAACAGATTTCATTTGCGTAGTTAATTTATTATTACTATTCGGAAACTTATCAAAATTAAATCTTGGAATTTTAGTTACTACATAATCTATAGATGGTTCAAAAGAAGCTGGAATATTTACTCCAGAAATTTTGTTATTTAATTCATCTAAAGTATATCCAATAGCTAGTTTTGTAGCAATTTTTGCGATAGGAAATCCAGTAGCTTTAGATGCTAAAGCAGAAGAACGAGAAACTCTTGGGTTCATTTCTATAACTACCATTTTTCCATTTTTTGGATTGATTGCAAACTGAACATTTGATCCTCCGGTTTCGATACCAATTTCTTTAAGAATATTTATAGAAGCATTTCTCATTATTTGATATTCTTTATCAGTTAATGTTTGAGCTGGAGATACTGTAATTGAATCTCCTGTATGTATTCCCATAGGATCAAAGTTTTCTATTGAACATACGATAATACAATTATCATTTTTATCTCTTACAACTTCCATTTCATATTCTTTCCATCCAATCATAGATTCATCAATTAATAGTTCTTGTGTTGGCGATAAATTTAATCCTCTAGTACAAATATCTTGAAATTCTTTTTGATTATATGCAATTCCTCCACCTGTGCCTCCCATAGTAAAAGATGGTCTTATAATACATGGGAAACCTATTTTTTTTAGTATACGAAAAGCTTCTTTTAAAGAGTGAGCAATTCCTGATTTAGGTACATTTAGATGTAATTTTTTCATAGATTGTCTAAATAATCTTCTATCTTCTGCTTTTTTAATAGATTTAACTGTTGCTCCAATCATTTTTACTTTAAATTTAGATAAAACTTTTTGATGATATAAATCTAAAGCACAATTTAATGCTGTTTGACCACCCATAGTTGGAAGTAATGCATCTGGTTTTTCTTTTTTAATAATATTTTTAACTATTTTCCAATGAATGGGTTCGATATATGTTTTATCTGCGATTTCTGGATCAGTCATAATTGTCGCAGGATTAGAATTGATTAAAATAACTTTATATCCTTCTTCTCTTAAAGCTTTACAAGCTTGCGCTCCGGAGTAGTCAAATTCGCATGCTTGACCAATAATTATAGGTCCTGCTCCAAGTACTAATATAGATTTAATATTTTTATTTTTAGGCATTTTATTCTCTTTAATATATTATTTTTTTTGATTTACTAATTTTGAAAATTGATCAAATAAAAATGAAGAATCGTTAGGTCCTGGACATGCTTCTGGATGTCCTTGAACACTGAATATAGGTTTATTATTAATTTTTATTCCTTGTATTGTATTATCAAATAAAGATATATAAGTAATTTTTATTTTTTTTGGTAGATTAGTTTTTTTTACAACAAAATTATGATTTTGCGAAGTAATAAAGATTTTTTTTGTGCAAATATTTTGTATAGGATGGTTGCTGCCATGGTGTCCAAATTTCATTTTTTTTATTGTAGCACCATTAGCTAATGCAAGAATTTGATGACCAAGGCATATTCCAAATATTGGTATATTGTATTGTACTAATTTTTTTACAGATTTTATTGCTTTTTTAAAATTTCTTGGATCTCCTGGGCCATTTGATAAAAATATTCCATGTGGAGAAAGTTTTAATATTTTTTTATAACTTGTATATTCTGGAACAACTATTACGTTACATTTTCTATCTTTCAACATTCTTAAAATATTTGTTTTAATTCCAAAATCATATACAATGATATTTTTTTTTTTCATGGGATAAAAATCATATTTTTTATTTTTTTTAGAATGTATGTTGATGCTTTTTTTGTTCCATTGATATATTTTTTTTTTATTATTATTCTTTATTTTAGTTATAATGTTTTTTTTATATACAACTATATCTGCATAACTATTAAATTTTGGAATTTTCTTTAAACATATAATACAACCTTGTTGTGATCCTTTGCTTCTAATTTTTTTTGTTAATTTTCTAGTATCAATATTTGTAATTGTTAATATTTTTTTTTTTTTTAAATAATCTACTAGACTTTGTGTACTTCGATAATTACTAGATATAGGAGAAATTTCACGTATGATTAATCCTTTCACATGTATTAAAGAAGATTCTTCGTCATTTATATTTACTCCTACATTTCCAATATGTGGATAAGTAAATGTAATTATTTGATTTTTGTAAGATGGATCTGTTAATACTTCTTGATATCCTGTCATAGATGTATTAAATACAACTTCTCCAGTTTCTATACCTTGAATTCCTATAGATTTTCCATAAAATTTGCTTCCATCTTCTAGAATTAAAACAGCATTTTTTTTCAAAATTGCCTCTATATTTTAAATTTAATTTATATGAATGAAATATTTAAGGATATTAATATAATAAGTTTTCTAAATTTATTGATTTTTTAAGACATCATTGATATTAAATAATCCATTTTTTTTGTTATATATCCATATAGCGCTTTTAAGAGCTCCATGAGCAAATGATTTTCTATTAAATGCTTGATGCGTAATAGTAATGTTTTCTCCTTGAGTTGAAAATAGTATAGAATGTTTACCTATAGTTTCTCCTGCTCTGATACTACTAAATCCTATTTCATTTTTTTTTCTTTGATAATTTGAATGATTTCTATTATATACAGCAATATCATCTAAATTTAATTTCATGTGTTTAGCAATAGATTTTCCTAAAGTTAAAGCTGTTCCAGAAGGTGAATCAATTTTATGACGATGATGAGATTCTATAATTTCTATATCTGAATCTTTACCAATTTGTTTTGTAGTAATTTTTAAAAGATTTAATATTAAATTAATGCCTATGCTGAAATTTGTAGAGTATAAAATACTAATTTTCTTAGATTTTTCTTTAATATCTAAATAGTTTTCTTTAGATAAACCTGTGGTTCCAATTATTATTTTTTTATTATATTTATAACAAAAATTTACATTTTTCATAGTATTTTTTGGATTTGTAAAATCTATTAAAACATCAAAATCTTTATGGTTATTTATTTCTGTGTAAACTTTTATTTTATTTTTTTTAAGATTTTGAAGTGTTTTTTTATTATTATTTGTTATATTTTTATCTTTTTTAATAATTATTGAATTTAAACAAAGTGTTTTGAAATTTTTTATTTCTTGTATGAGACATTTACCCATTTTTCCTAGAGCACCGGAAATAGAAATTCTAATAATTTTTTTATTCATTATTTGATTAACCTTATAATTTTTAATTATTTAGTAAATATATTGAGTGTAGTATAACTTTTTAAAATAATTTTAAGTTTTACATTTATTAAAATATAAGCATGATTTATATAATTTAATTAAGATTTTTAAAAAAATATATTATTAATTAATATATTTATAATATTTTAAATATCAGATAGAGAATATTTTATAAAAATATTGTTTATTTATTATTTTTAAAAAATAATAATATACAACCAAATATAATGCTTATATCAGATATATTAAATGTTGGAAAATGTAAGTTTTCATAATGTAAATCAAAAAAGTCTATAATATATCCATATTTTATTCTATCTATAGTATTTCCAATAAATCCACTTATAATAAAAGAAATTTCATAATATTTTTTTAGATTTTTTTTTAAAAATAAATTATATATTAAAATTATCATTATGATAATGAAAATTATATTAATTAAATTAATAAACATATAATTCCAAATTTTTTTATATGAGTACCATCCAAATATAAATCCATAATTTTTGACATATATTATATTTAATATATTAAGAATTTTAATTTTATGATAACTTTTAAAATTTTTTAAAATAAAAGATTTAGTTATATAATCTGTAAATAATATTAATTGAATGATAATAATTGTAATATTATTATTTATTGTATAAAAAATTTTATTCATTTATGCAAATATTCTTTTTTCCTCTTTTTCATTAATATTATTTATACATTTATTACAGATGTTTGATATTTCTTTTGTTTCATTTTTTTGAATTTTATAATAATTCCAACATCTATTGCATTTTTTCCCAGTATGTTTTTTCAGTTCTATTTTAATTCCTTCAACTTTTTTATTTTTTTTTAAATTTTTTGGAGCATATAGATATTTTTTAATTGAGCATTTAGAAGTTAAAAATATGAATTTTAATTCATTTTCAAAAATTTTAAATTTTTGAAATAGTTTTGATTTTAAATATAATTTTAATGATATTTCTAAAGAACTATAAATTTTTTGATCTTTTTTTTCTTTTTCTATCATTTTATTTATTTCATTTTTGATTTGAAAAATTATCTTCCAAGTTTGTGCATTAATTATATCTGTATTCGGTATTAAGAAAAGTTTATTAAACCATTTTTGTGTAAAGATATTTGTGTTTATATAAGGTATATTTTTCCATATTTCATAAGATGTAAATGGTATGATAGGTAAAATCCATATAGCAAAAGCCTGTATTATTAAGTATATTGCTGTTTGACAACTTCTTCTATTTTGACTATTTTTATGAGACGTATATAAACGATCTTTAATGATATCAAAATATATAGAACTCATTTCTAAAAAACAAAAATTTAAAATTTTTTTAGTAACTTTATGAAATTTGTATTTTTGATAAAGATTTTTAATTTGTATTTGTACTTTTAAAGTTTTTTCTATTGCCCAAAGATCTATTTTTAACATTTTATCTTTTGATAAAGAATTCTTTTTAGGATTAAAATCATATAAATTACTTAATAAAAATCTTGCTGTATTTCGTATTTTTCTGTAAGAATCTGTAGTTTGTTTGATAATATTTTGAGAAACAGAGATATCTTTAGAATAATTGCTAGATGCAACCCATAATCGTAATATATCTGCTCCAAATTTTTTAATTATATCATTTGGGCTAATTGTATTTCCAACAGATTTAGACATTTTTTGTCCGTCTTGATCTATTGTAAAGCCATGTGTAATGACTTGTTTAAATGGAGCTTGGTTTTTTATAATAGAGGAAATTATTAAAGATGACATAAACCATCCTCTGTGTTGATCTGATCCTTCTATATATAAATCAGAAATATTTTCTTTTTTTTTATATAAATATATAGGAGAAGTATGTATACAACCTGATTCAAACCATACGTCTAAAATATCTGAGGATTTACGATAAGATTGACTATCTTTTTTTAAAAATTTATTTTTGTCTAAATTCCACCATGCTTCTATTCCATTTTTTTTCACAAGATAAATAATTTTTTTTAAAAGTTTATTTGTATCATTATGTAATAATCCTGTGTCTTTATGTATAAAAAAAGGTAATGGTACACCCCAAGATCTTTGTCTAGAGATACACCAATCTGGTCGATTTTTTATTAATAATTGTAGATTATTTTTAGTCCATTTTGGTATCCATGAAACATTTTTTGTAATATGAATTGTTTTTTTTTTAAATGTTTTTTTATTAATGTTAATAAACCATTGTTGAGTAGATCTAAATATAACTGGAGATTTATGTCTCCAACAATGAGGATAACTATGTTTAATAGATTTTAGTTGTAATAAAGAATTATTTTTTTTTAATAGAGAAATAATTATTTGATTAGATTTAAAAATATTTTTTTTATATATATTTGTATGAATATTTTTTTTGTAATTACCATAAGAATCAATTAAATTTTTTGGTTGAATATGATATTTTTGACATGCAATATAGTCTTCTTGACCATGTGCAGGAGCTGTATGTACAATTCCAGTTCCAATTTCTAAAGTTACATGTGAACTTAGTATTGTTGGAATATTTATATTAAGAAAAGAGTGCCAAAAATTTAAATTTTCTAATTTTTTTCCTATAATAGATCCAATTTTTTTATATTTTTTTATTTTTAGAGTTTTAAATACTTCTTTAACTTTTTTTTCAGCAAGAATAAATATTTTTTTTTTTGTTTGAATTAAACTGTAAATAAATTTTGAATTGATTGAAATAGCTTGACTTGCTGGTAAAGTCCATGGTGTTGTAGTCCAAATAATAATATATATATTTTTTATAATAGTTTTTTTTTTACTATATTTAAATATTTTAAAAATTTTTTTTGGATTACAAGATTTTAAAGAAAAATATATAGAATCTGATTTTTTTTCTTTATATTCTACTTCTGCTTCTGCTAAAGAAGATTGACATTTAATACACCAATGTATTGGTTTTAATCCTTGATACAAAAAATTTTTTTTAAGAATTTTATAAATTATTCGTATTATATTTGCTTGATTATGATAATCCATTGTTAATAATGAATTTTTCCAATCAGCTAAGACACCTAATCTTATGAAATCTTTTTTTTGTTTTAAAACTTGTTTAAGTGCATGTTTTCTGCATTTTAAACGAATGTCTTTTTTAGTTAAATTACAAAAATTTTTTTTATGTTTTTTTTCGATATTATGTTCAATAGGTAAACCATGACAATCCCAACATGGAATAAATGGTACTTGATATCCTTCAAGTGTTTTATATTTAATAATTATATCTTTTAAAATTTTATTTAAAGCATGACCTATATGTATTTTACCATTTGCATATGGAGGTCCATCATGAATAATAAATTTTTTTTTATTTTGTCTTGATGTAATAATTAATGCATAAATATTTTTTTCTTTCCATTCTTTTAATATTTCTATTTCTTTTTGTGGTAAATTTCCTCTCATAGAAAATTTAGTTTGAGGTAAATTTAAGGTATTTTTATAATTTATCATAAGTTTTTTTTCTTATTTTGTATTAATAGTATATAATTGAGAATTAATTTTTATAATTTTATCAAAAGTAAATTTTTATTAATTGTAGAATTTATATATTTTATATTGAAAATATTTAATTTTTATGTTTTGTACTAAAAAAATTATTTTAGTATAATGAAATTATATTATAAGTATTTAAATGCAGGAGTTTATTATGGCTAATTTAAAATCTTCTAAAAAAAGTATTCTGTTATCTGTTAAAAGAAAAATTTCTAATAATAAAAATCGTTCTATGATTAAAACATACATAAAAAAAGTTTTATTATGTATTACGATTAATGATTTTAATAAATCAATGATTGCTTTTAAAAAAATGCAATCTGTAGTAGATCGATATTCTATGAAAAAAATTATACATAAAAATAAAGCAGCACGATATAAATCTAATTTATTAAAAAAAATTAGAAACATATCAAAATAAATATTTTTATTTAATAAAAAATTTTTAGAGAAGCAGTATTGTTTCTAAATTTTATATTAATTTATGAAATTAATACCGCTTTATATTTTATTCTCATTTTGTTAAATCTTGAAAAAATTTTTTTACACCATCAAAAAATCTTTTTGAACGAGGGTTATTTTTATCTCCTTGATTACCTTTTAAACTATTATTTAAATCATATAGAAGTTTTTTTTGATATTGATTAAGATTAATTGGTGTTTCCACTATAATTTTACATAATAAATCTCCTGTTATATAGTTTCTAATTGATTGTACACCTTTTCCTTTTACTCGAAATAATTTACCTGTTTGTGTTTCTGGTGGAATTTTGATTTTTACTTGTCCATTTAAGGTTGGTACTTCAACTTTTCCACCTAATGCTGCTAGAGTAAAATTAATAGGAATTTCACAGTATAAATCATTTTTTTTTCTTGTGAAAATAGGATGTTTTTTAATATTGATTTGTATATATAAATCTCCAGAAGCAGCTCCGTTTTCTCCAGCTTCACCTTCGTTGTTTAATCTAATTTTATCATTATTATCTACTCCAGCAGGAATTTTTATAGAGAGTTTTTTAGATTTTTGAATTCTTCCATATCCATTACAAGTATGACATGGATTTTTAATAAATTTTCCTTGACCTTGGCACGAAGGACATGTTTGTTGTACTGTAAAAAATCCTTTTCTCATATGTATATTTCCTTTTCCATGACATGTATTACAATTTTCTGGAACTGTTCCTGTTTGTGTTTTATTTCCACGACACGTATGACATTGTTGCAAAGATGGAATATGAATTTCTTTAACTACACCTTTAACTGCTTCTTCTAAGTTTAATGAAATATTATACTGTAAATCTGATCCACGATTATTTTGTCTTTGATTGCTGTTTTCAAAAATATCTCCAAATACATCTCCGAATATATCTCCGAAATCAGTTGAACTGCTAAAAGATCCATTAAAATCATTTCCAGAAGAATTTTGTTCAAAAGCAGAATGTCCATATTGGTCATACGCTGCTCTTTTATCTGGATTAATTAAAATTTCATATGCTTCTTTAATTTCTTTAAATTTTATTTCTGAGGATTTACTGTTGTTATTTCTATCAGGATGGTGTTTTACAGCAAGTCTTTTATAAGCTCGTTTTATTTCTCTATCAGTAGCTGATTTAGAAATATTTAAAATTTTATAATAATCTTTTTTATTCATATTTTTATCTCTTTTTAAATATTTATTATATATATTTTAAACGGGCGTAGATTTTTTTATTTCTTCGCCCGTTTGCACTAAAAAAATTAATAAATATTAATAATATTAACTTTATTTTTTTGAATTTTTTACTTCTTCAAATTCCGCATCTACTACTTTTGGATCTTTTTTTGATTCAGAAGAAGTATTATTTTCATTAGATTTGTTAGATGTGTTTTGTTGTTTTGTAGCTTCTATTAATTTTGAAGATACTTTTAACAATTCTTGTATTTTAGATTCAATTTCTTGTTTATTTTCTTTTTTTAATGCTTCATCTAGATTTTTTAACGCTAATTCAATAGATTCTTTATCTTTGATATCAATTTTATCTTTACATTCTTCTAATTGTTTTCTAGTGCTATGTGAAATTTGATCTCCTTGATTTCTAATTTGAACTAATTCTTCAAATTTTCGATCTTCTTCAGCATGAGCTTCTGCTTCGGAAATCATTTTCTTAATTTCTTCTTCTTTTAATCCAGAAGAGGCTTGTATAGTAATTTTTTGTTCTTTTCCAGTTTTTTTATCTTTTGCAGATACATGTAAAATTCCATCTGCATCAATATCAAATGTTACTTCTATTTGCGCCATTCCTCTTGGTGCTGGCTGTATTCCATCTAAATTAAATTGTCCTAAAGATTTATTATCGTTAGATTTTTTACGTTCACCTTGTAAAACATGAATTGTTACAGCTGATTGATTATCTTCTGCTGTAGAAAAGATTTGGCTATGTTTAGTTGGTATTGTAGTATTTTTATTAATTAAAGTTGTCATTACACCACCCATAGTTTCAATTCCTAGAGATAATGGTGTTACATCTAATAATAAAACATCTTTTACATCACCCGCTAAAACTCCACCTTGTACTGCTGCACCTACAGCTACAGCTTCATCTGGATTTACATCTTTTCTTGGTTCTTTTCCAAAGAATTCTGATACTTTTTTTTGTACCATCGGCATTCTTGTTTGTCCGCCGACTAATATTATATCGTTTATATCTTGTACAGATAGTTTTGCATCTTTTAATGCTATTTTTACAGGATTAATAGATTTTTTTACTAAATCTTCTACAAGTGATTCTAATTTAGCTCGAGTGACTTTAATGTTTAAATGTTTTGGTCCATTTGCATCTGCTGTGATGTATGGTAGATTAATATTTGTTTCTTGCGTAGAAGATAATTCAATTTTAGCTTTTTCTGCAGCTTCTTTTAATCTTTGCATAGCTAATGAATCATTTTTTAAGTTAAATCCTTGTTGTTTTTGAAATTCTTCAACTAAATAATTTATTAATCTGCTATCAAAATCTTCTCCACCTAAATGTGTATCTCCGTTAGTTGCTAATACTTCAAATGTTTTTTCTTTATCTACTTCATCTATTTCTATAATAGAAATATCGAATGTTCCACCACCTAAATCATATACAGCAATTGTTTTATTCCCTTTATTTTTATCTAATCCATATGCTAATGCTGCAGCAGTAGGCTCATTAATTATTCTTTTAACGTTTAATCCTGCTATTTTTCCTGCATCTTTTGTTGCTTGTCTTTGTGTATCGTTAAAATATGCTGGTACAGTAATAACAGCTTCAGTAACTTTTTCTCCTAAATAATCTTCTGCTGTTTTTTTCATTTTTTTTAAAACTTCAGCAGATATTTGAGGAGGTGCTATTTTTTGATTTTTTATATTAATCCATGCATCGTTATTATTTGATTTAACAATTTCATAAGGCATAATAGAAAGATCGCGTTGTACTTCTTGATCTGTAAATTTTCGACCGATTAATCTTTTAATTGCAAAAAGTGTATTTTTTGGATTAGTAATAGCTTGTCTTTTAGCAGGTTGCCCAACGAGAATTTCTCCATTTTCAGTATAAGCAATAATTGAAGGTGTAGTACGTTCTCCTTCAGAATTTTCTAAAACTTTAGCTTTATTACCATCCATAATAGCTACACAAGAATTTGTTGTACCTAAATCGATTCCAATAATTTTACCCATGTAAATCTCCTTGTGTTATGTGATTATAAAATTAAAAATTTTTAAAAATATAATTTTTTTAAAAAATGATATAAATTTAATTATTATCAATAACAATAAAATGGGGACTATTTAAAATACCTCAAGTCTTTGAGAATAAATTATTTTAAATATAATTTAAAAAGTTAGTTTTATAATTTTATAATATTTTTTTAAAAATATATTAACAATGTTATTATACTTGAAAAATGATTATTTTACATGTGATATATCAATAGAATTAAAATATTTATAATTTAAATATTTTAAAATATTTTTATTTATAAAAATATTTTTTCCTGGAGAGAATATGCTTTATCAAAATATTATGCAATATATAAATTTTTTTTCTTTTTTATTTTTTATATTTTCATTTTGTTGTATTGTATTGTTTTTTAGTTGGATTTTAGGAGGAAAATCTTCTTCTTATGAAAAAAATCTACCTTTTGAATCTGGAGCTCCTTCTACTGGAAACGCTAGTTTAAGATTTTCAATAAAATTTTATTTGATAGCAATGTTTTTTGTGATATTTGATATTGAATCTTTATATATATATTCTTGGTCTATATGTGTTAGAGAAGCAAAATGGGTTGGATTAATTGAAATGTCTTTTTTTATTTTTATGATATTATTATCTTTAATATATTTATTTAGAATAAAAGCGTTAAAATTTTTTGAAGATAATAAGTTTAAAAATCATAATTCATCTGAATAATATATGAGGATTTAATGAAATATACTTTAACTAAGATAAATTTTAAAAAAAATAATGAAAAAATAGAAAAAATTACTAATGATCCAATTAAACTAGCGATAAAAAATAATATTTTTTTTGGAAATTTAAAAAAAATTATTAATTATTTAGTTAATTGGGGTAGAAAAAATTCTTTATGGCCTTATAATTTTGGATTATCGTGTTGTTATGTTGAAATGGTTACTTCTTTTACTTCCGTACATGACGTATCTCGTTTTGGTTCAGAAGTTTTAAGAGCATCTCCACGACAAGCAGATGTTATGATTATTGCTGGAACCCCATTTATTAAGATGGCACCTATTATTAAACGTTTATATGATCAAATGTTAGAACCAAAATGGGTAATTTCTATGGGTTCTTGTGCAAATTCTGGTGGTATGTACGACATTTATTCAGTAGTACAAGGTATAGATAAAATTTTACCTGTAGATATCTATATACCTGGTTGTCCTCCTAGACCTGAAGCTTATATGCAAGGATTAATGCTTTTGCAAAAAGTTATTGCAGAAGAAAGAAGACCTTTATCTTGGGTTGTAGGTGACCAAAAAATTTATAAAGCAAATTTTAAATCTAGAAGAGAAAAGAATCGCTCTAAAATAGTTTCTTTATATGATCTTAAAAATCCAAATAAAGTATAATTTTATAATTTTTAAATAATATAAATTAATTTAATTATAGAATTTTATAGTAAGGTATAAAAAAATTTATGTTGAATGATAATAATGATGTTTTTTTCTCTAAAAAAAATACATGGGAAGAATATTTTAGATTTCCTATTATTAAAACTTTATCTAATATTTTTGGAGTAGAAAGTTTTTTTATACAAAAAACTTGTATTGATCATCCAGTTATTTGGATTAAAAAAGAGAATTTATTAGATTTTATAGATTTTTTATATAAAAATAATTGTTATGATATGTTATTTGATTTACATGCAATTGATGAAAGAATGAGAGTAAATAGAAACACTTTTCCTAAATCTGATTTTTCTGTTTTTTATTATTTTTTATCTATTAATAAGAATTTAGATTTAATGCTGAAGGTTCCATTATTTGAAAAAAATTTAACAGTTCCAACAATTACTAATTTTTATTCAAATGCTAATTGGTATGAACGAGAAATATGGGATATGTTTGGAATTAATTTTTCTGGACATCCGTGTTTAAAACGTATTTTAATGCCTAAAAATTGGATAGGTCATCCATTAAGAAAAGATTATCCTGCAAGAGCGACAGAATTTTCTTTATATACTTTAACACAGGAAGTACAAGATTTAGAAATGTCTGCTTTAAAGTTTGATCCAAAAGAATGGGGTATGCAAACAAATAATCATAATGAAGATTTTATGTTTTTGAATGTAGGACCAAATCATCCTTCTGCTCATGGTGCTTTTCGTATTATTTTACAATTGAAAGGAGAAAAAATTATCAATTGTGTGCCAGATATTGGATATCACCATAGAGGTGCTGAAAAAATGAGTGAACGACAATCTTGGCATAGTTATATTCCTTATACAGATCGTATTGAATATTTAGGTGGATGTGTTAATGAAATGCCATATATTTTATCAATTGAAAAACTAGCTGGAATTGTTGTTTCTGCTCGTGTTGAATGTATTCGAGTAATGCTTTCAGAATTATTTCGTATAAATAGTCATTTATTATATATTTCAACTTTTATTCAAGATGTTGGATCTATGAGTTCTGTTTTTTTAGCATTTACTGATCGTCAAAAAATTTATGATGTAATAGAATTAATTACTGGATTTCGAATGCATCCTGCTTGGTTTAGGATTGGAGGACTAGCTAATGATTTACCTAAAGGATGGGAAAGACTATTAAAAGATTTATTAGATTGGATTCCTAAAAGATTAAATTTATATATTAATATTGCTTTAAAAAATAGTATTTTAATAGCGCGATCTAAAGGAATCGCAGCTTATAATAAAAAAGAAGCTTTATCTTGGGGAGTTACAGGAGCTGGATTAAGAGCAACAGGAGTTAATTTTGATTTAAGAAAAAATAGACCTTATTCAGGATATGAAAATTTTGATTTTGAAATACCTATAGGTAATGGAATTAGTGATTGTTATCATAGAGTTTTATTAAAAGTAGAAGAAATATATGAAAGTTTAAAGATTTTAAAACAATGTTTAAAAAATATGCCTGAAGGTTCATATAAATCTGATCATCCTTTAACTACTCCTCCTTCTAAAGAAAACACATTACAAGATATAGAGACTTTAATTACACATTTTTTACAAGTTTCATGGGGTACTGTAATTCCATTTGGAGAAAATTTACAAATGATTGAAGCTACTAAAGGTATTAATAGTTACTATATAATTAGTGATGGAAGTACGATGAGTTATCGTACTAGAATTAGAACTCCTAGTTTTGCACATTTACAGCAAATTCCTTCTGTTATAAAAAATAGTTGTATATCAGATTTAATTGTATATTTAGGTAGTATTGATTTTGTTATGTCAGATGTGGATAGGTAAAGATAAAATGAATAAAATAAAAAAATTTAATCAAAAAATATTTATTATTAATAATATAATATATAAAGAAATTAATAGTTTAACAAAGCATACTTTAGATAATCGATCGATTTTAATTGAATCTTTAAAAATTGTACAAAAATATTATGGATGGGTTTCAGATAAGTCTATTATATTTTTATCTGAAGTATTAAAGATTCCAGTTAGTGAAATAGAAAGTGTAGCTACTTTTTATAGTCAGATTTTTAGAAATCCTGTAGGTCGTTATGTAATTAAATTTTGTGATAGTGTTGTATGTTATATTACTGGATATAAAAAAATTAAACGTTTATTAGAAAATAAATTATGTATTAAATGTGGCGAAACAACTACAGATAATAATTTTACATTATTGCCCATTTGTTGTTTAGGTGCATGTGATAAAGGACCTGTACTTATGATTAATAATAAAATATATTTTCATTTAAATAAAAATTCTATTTTAAAAATTTTGGATTCATTAAAATGAGCAATAAAAATTTATTAGAAGAATCAAATCCTTTAACTTGGCGTTTTAGAGAAGATAAAAAAACTATATGGATTAAAGAATATATTAAAAAAAATGGTTATTCTGCTTTAAAAAAATGTTTGAATGAAATGACTTCTCAGCAAGTTGTTGAAAAAGTAATTCAATCAGGTTTAAAAGGACGAGGAGGAGCAGGATTTCCAACAGGTATAAAATGGAGTTTAATGCCAAAAGGTAAAGAATATACAACAAAATATTTAATATGTAATGCAGATGAAATGGAACCTGGTACATATAAAGATAGATGGATAATTGAAAATTCTCCTCATCAATTAATTGAAGGAATGATCATTGCAGCTTATGCTTTAAATGTCTCATATGGATATATTTTTTTACGTGGTGAATATTTTGTTCCAGAAAATATATTAATTAAGGCTTTAGATCAATCGTATAAAAATAATTTTTTAGGTAAAAATATATTAAATAGTAATTTTTCTTTTAATCTTTATTTACATACTGGAGCAGGAAGATATATTTGTGGAGAAGAAACAGCTTTAATTAATTCTTTAGAAGGAAAAAGAGCTAATCCAAGGATTAAGCCTCCATTTCCTGCAAATATAGGATTATGGGGTAAACCTACTTGTGTAAATAATGTTGAAACATTAATTAATATTCCAGTAATTATTTCTCATTCTGTTAGTTGGTATAAAAATCTTTCAAAAAATGAGGATTCCGGAACAAAATTAATGGGTTTTTCTGGGCTTGTAAAAAATCCAGGAATATGGGAACTACCATTTGGTATTACTGCAAGAGAAATTTTAGAAAAATATGCTGGAGGTATGAAAAGTAATTTAAAATTAAAAGCTTGGTTACCTGGAGGAGCAGGAACAGATTTATTATTAGAAGAACATTTAGATGTAGAAATGGGTTTTACGAGTATTCAAAAAATTGGTAGTAGATTAGGTACAGGATTATCTTTAGCTATAGATAATAAAACAAATATTATTAAATTATTACTTAATTTAGAAAAATTTTTTGCTAGAGAATCATGTGGATTATGTACACCCTGTCGAGAAGGATTACCATGGATAGTAAAAATTTTAAAGTCTTTAAAAAATAATAAAGGATGTCAAGGAGATGTAGAAATTTTAAAAAATTTATGTTTACAAATGAGTCCTGGAAATACATTTTGTGCACATGCACCAGGAGCTGCTGCACCATTAAAAAGTGCTATGAAATACTTTATTCAAGAGTTTAAAGATAAAATTACGATTAAAAAAAATGATATCGTAATAAAAATTCCAGGTATACAAACTAATTTTAAAAAATAGATTAAATAAAAATTTTTAATTTAGTTTAATAATTTTATCAGTATTGTATAAGTTATTTAATATTATTCTTTATTTTAAGAAAAAATTTGGAAAAATTAGATATGTTTAAAATTAATATAGATGGGAAAGACTATAATGTTCACTCATCAAGTAATTTACTTCAAGTTTGTTTAACTTTAGGATTTAATATTCCTTATTTTTGTTGGCATCCAAAACTAGGTAGTGTAGGAGCATGTAGACAATGTGCTGTAAAAAAATATCAAGATAAAAATGATGTTTCTGGAAGAATTGTTATGTCTTGTATGACTCCTATAGAAGAAAATTCTATAATTACTATTAATGATATTGAATCTAAAAATTTTAGAAAAAATATTATTGAATTATTGATGTTAAACCATCCACATGATTGTCCTATATGTGAAGAAGGTGGAAATTGTCATTTACAAGATATGACAGTTATGACTCAACATACTCATCGTCGTTATAGATTTGAAAAAAAAACATATAAAAGTCAATATTTGGGATTTTTTATTTCTCATGAAATGAATCGATGTATTTCTTGTTATAGATGTGTCAGATATTATAAAGATTATGCAGATGGAAAAGATTTTGATGTATATGGTTCTAATCAAAATATTTTTTTTGGTCGATTTCAAGATGGAGAATTAGAAAGTGAGTATTCTGGAAATTTAATAGAAGTTTGTCCAACAGGTGTTTTTACTGATAAAACGCATTCAAAAAATTATACTAGAAAATGGGATTTACAGAATGCTCCTAGTATATGTTCTCACTGTAGTATTGGATGTAATATTACTGTTGGAGAAAGATATAATAAAATTAGACGTATAGAAAATAGATATCATGAAGATATAAATAATTATTTTTTATGTGATTTAGGTCGCTTTTCATATGGATATTCTAATTCTAAAGATAGATTAAATCATTGTTATATAAAAAATAAAAATATATATCAAAAAATTGATTTCAATATAGCAATAAAAAAATTTGTTAAAATACTTCGTAATTCATCAGTTATAATTGGTATTGGATCTCCTCGCGCTAGTATTGAAACAAATTTTATGTTAAAAACTTTAGTTGGTGAAAAAAATTTTTCTACTGGTATGATTGATATAGATCATAAATGTGCATCTTTGATTTTTAAAATATTAAAAAAAAATACTATTAAAATACCATCTTTAAAAGAAGTTGAAGATTATGATGTAATTTTTATTTTAGGAGAAGATGTAACACAAACTTCTTCAAGATTAGGTCTATCTATTAGACAAGCTTTAAAAAATATTCCTAAAAAAATATTAAAAAGTAATAATATACATAATTGGCATGCTTTAGCAATAAAAAATTTATCTTATTCTAACAAGAATTTTTTATTTATAACAAATGTATATAAAACAAAATTAGAAGATTTATCAAATTTTTCTTATGAAGCGCACGCACAAGATCAAGCTTATTTTGCATTTTGTATTTCAGAAAATTTAAAAGATAACTTTTCATATTCAGATACGTTACCAGATTATTTAAGAGAAAAATCCAGATATATTACAAATATATTACTTCAAGCAAAAAAAGTTTTAATTATTTCTGGATCACATTCTCGTAATTTAGATTTAATTAAATCTTCTTATAATATTGCAAGTAGTTTAAAAAAAGTAGGATCACAAGTTGGTTTAATTTTTTTAACACCTTATTCAAATTCTATGGGAACTTCTATTATTAATGGACGATCTGTAAATAATGTTTTAAATCAAGTTAAAAATAAAAACAATTCTACATTAATTATTGTAGAAAACGATTTATTTTGTGCATTTTCTAAATCTGATTTAAAAAAAACTTTAAAGAATATTAATAATATTATTGTTATAGATCATCAAAAAACAAAAATTTTTAATTATGCGAATATTTTTTTCCCAGCTGCAAATTTTTTTGAAAGTTCTGGGACTTTAATAAATTATGAACTCCGAGCACAAAGATTTTTTCAAGTATATAATACAAATTTTTATGATAATAAAATTAATATTCTTCCTGCTTGGAAAATTTTAAATTTATTAAATAAAAAAAGAGACTCTAAAAATAATTTTTTTAATAATTTAGATGAAATTATTAATGCATGTATACAAAATATATCTTTTTTAAAGAACATAAAAGAAGCTGCACCTGATTCATCTTTTAAAGTCATAGGGCAGAAAATTCCTCGTTCTTCAAATAGATCTAGTGGACGGACTTCTTTAAGAGCAGATATTGATGTTCATGAAATTTCTCAAATACAAGATAATGATACAATGTTTGCATTTTCTATGGAAGGTAGTGGAATTTACAAAAAATATACATCTTTTATTCCTTTTATTTGGTCTCCTGAATGGAATTCATCTCAAGGCATTCATAAATTTCAAAAAGAAGTTTCTGGAAGTTTATTATCTGGTAATACAGGAAAATTTTTATTACATAATAAATTAAATAATAAATATATGAGCTTTTCTAAAGTTCCAATTAGATTAAATAAAACTAATAATCTTGTTATTGTACCGTATTATTTATTATTTGGAAGTGAAGAGATTAGTCAATATTCTTCAGTTATTCAAAAAAAAATGATTAGTCCATATTTAATAATTAATACAAAAGATGCTCAACGTTTAAAAATATCAAATAAAAATAAAGTTTCTTTTACATATTTATCAGATACTTACACTTTTTATACAAGATTTTCTGATAGTCTAGCTTTAGGATATGTAGCTTTACCTATAGGTCAATCTAGAATTCCTATTTCTTTAATTGGAAAAGAAATACAAGATTTAAAGGAAGTATAAAATGAATTATTTATTTATAAAAAATTATGATTTTATATTAAATTTATTTAAAACTTTTTGCATTTTTATTATAATAATTTTTTTTGGAGCGTTTTTAAGTGTCATAGAAAGACGTGTATTAGCTTTATTTCAAAATAGATATGGTCCGAATAGAGTAGGATATTTTGGTTCATTGCAGTTATTTGCTGATATGATTAAAATATTTTTTAAAGAAGATTGGACTCCTCCTTTCGCAAATAAGTTTATTTTTAATATTGCTCCAGTATTAGCATTTAGTACTGTTTTTTTAATATGTATAATTATTCCATTTGATATTAATTTTTGTATATTTAATTTAAAAATCGGAATATTATTTTTTTTAATGATGGCAAGTTTATCTGTTTATTCAATATTATTAGCAGGTTGGTCTAGTGGAAATAAATATTCTTTATTAGGTGCAATACGAGCTGCAGCTCAAACTATAAGTTATGAAATTTTTTTAGGTTTATCAATAATGCCAACGGTAATTAAATGTGGATCTTTTAATTTAATAGATATTATTGATAATCAAAAACATTTATGGAATGTCATTCCACACTTTTTTAGTTTTATTATATTTTTTATTTCAGCTTTAGCAATATGTCATCGACATCCTTTTGATCAACCAGAATCTGAACAAGAACTTGCTGATGGTTATCATATAGAATATTCTGGTATGAAATTTGGAATGTTTTTTATAGGAGAATATATTTCTATGATAATTATGTCTTTTTTAATTACATCTCTATTTTTTGGAGGTTATTATGGTATATATTGTTCTTCTTATATTTGGTTTTTTTTAAAATCCTTAATTTTTATATTATTTTTTATATTAATTCGGGCTTCTTTACCGAGACCAAGATATGATCAAATGATGATATTTGGATGGTTAATATGTTTTCCTATTGCTTTAATAAACTTAATTATTATTGCATTTTTTACATTAATTTATAGAATTTAGTATCGAGGTTAATATGTTTTTTAAAAATTTTTTTGTAGGAATAATATCGCAAATAAATAGTATATTTTTAGTATTTTTAAACGCTTTTTCTAAACGAGAAACTAAATTATATCCAGAAAATCCTGTTTCTTTATCTCCTAGATATCGAGGAAGAATAATACTAACTAGAAATAAAAATAAAGAAGAACGTTGTGTAGCTTGTAATTTATGTGCAGTAGTATGTCCAGTAGGATGTATTTCTTTACAAAAAGAAAATTTATCTAATAATCGTTGGCGTGCAAAGTTTTTTAGAATTAATTTTTCTAGATGTATTTTTTGTGGATTATGCGAAGAAGCATGTCCAACAGCAGCAATTCAATTAATTCCAGATTTTGAATTATCTGAATATAAAAGACAAGATTTAATATATGAAAAAGAAGATTTATTAATTTCAGGTCCTGGTAAATATTCTGATTATGATTTTTATAAATTTTCTGGAGTATCAATTAAAGAACCTAAAAAACAATTAAAAAATAAAAAAAATAAAACTATAGATATAAAAAGTCTTTTACCTTAAGGAGAAAATTTAATGCAAGTTTTTTTTTATATATTTAGTTTTATAACAATTTTTTCTACAATATGTGCTATTTTTCAAAAAAATCCTATATATTCTTTATTATATTTAATAATTTCTTTTTTATCTATTTCAGGTATTTATTTTTCTTTAGGATTATTTTTTATTGGTTCTATAGAAACTATTATATATGCTGGTGCTATAATGGTTTTATTTGTTTTTGTAATTATGATGTTAAACTTAAAAAATGATTTTTTTTTTAAAAAAAAAGATTTTATTATAAAATTTTTTACTATATGTATTTTTTTTATTTCTATATCTTTGATAATTTATATACTTTATATATTTCGTATATTAGATTATAAATCTATATATATAGATATCATAAATATGAATATTCTTGGAAAATATCTATTTCATAAATATATATTTTTTATAGAACTTATTTCTGTAATTTTATTAGCATCATTAATCGTTGTTGTACATTTATGCATTCATAAAAAAAACATTAAAATTGAATAATTTTTGGAGTTTATTTTGGTTACTATTTTTAGCGGTTTAATTTTATCAATGTTATTATTTTTTTTAGGATTTATATGTTTAATTATTCAAAGAAATTTATTATATGTTTTAATTGGTTTAGAGATTATGATTAATGCGATAGCTTTAATGATAGTATGTATAGGTAATTATTGGAAACAAATAGATGGGCAAATTATGTATATTTTTATAATTACTATTGCAGCTTCTGAGGCTAGTGTTGGTTTAGCGTTTTTAATAAATATTTATAAATATAAAAATACTTTAGATATTAATGTTTTAAGTGAGATAAAAAAATGAATGTTTTGTGTTTAACAGTTTTCATTCCATTATTAAGTTTTATATTAATAATTTTTTCTCGAAAAAAATTTTCAAATTATATATATAATATTTTAGGTGTAATGCCTGTATTTTTTTGTTTTATATTAATAAATTATTTTTACATAAATTTTTTTTCTGAAAATTCTTATATTGAAAAAAATTTTTGGACTATATTATCTGTAAATAATTTTAATATTACTTTTGGTCTATATATAGATAATTTATCTTTAACTATGTTACAAGTCATTACAGGAGTAGGTTTTTTAATACAAGTGTTTTCTATTTGGTACATGCGAAAAAATATTGATCTTTCTAGATTTTTTGCTTATATAAATTTTTTTATTTCTAGTATGAATTTATTGGTTTTATCTAATAATCTTTTATTAACTTATGTAGCATGGGAGATAGTAGGTTTTTGTTCATATGCTTTAATTGGTTTTTATTATGTAGAAAAAAAAAATATTGAATCTGCAATGAAAGCATTTGTTATTACAAGAATTGGTGATTTATTTATTTTACTTGCTATCTTTTTATTTTTATTTCAATGTAAAACATTAAATTTTCATGAATTAAATGCAATAGCTTTACGATATAATACATCTTTACCATGGAATGATATTTTAACTTTAAGTGCATTTTTTATCTTCTTAGGTACGATGACAAAATCAGCACAGTTTCCATTTCAAGTATGGTTAACTAAAGCAATGGTAGGACCAACTCCTGTATCTGCATTAATTCATTCAGCTACTATGATTACAGCAGGTATTTATTTAATAATTAGAATGCATAATTTGTTTGAATTATCTTCGACATTATTAACTTTAATTTCTATCATTGGATCAATTACTATTATTTTGTCTAGTATATCTGCTATTTTTGAAAAAAATATAAAAAAAATTCTTGCTTATTCTACTATGAGTCAAATTGGTTATATGTTTTTAGGATTAGGAATGAAATTTTGGAATGTTGTTTTAGCACATTTGGTTATTCATTCTTTTTTTAAAGCATTATTATTTCTTTCATCTGGTTCCTTAATTTTTTCTTGTTATAATCAAATGAATATTTTACGTATGGGTGGCCTAAAATATAATTTACGATTTTTATATATTGTTTTTATCATCGGTATATCTTCTTTAATTGCGTTGCCTTTATTTACTTCTAGTTTTTATACTAAAGGATCTATTATTTGGGATTCTTTTTCTAAAGAATATTATTATTTTTTTATAGTTGGAATTATTGGATCATTTTTAACATCTATATACGCATCTAGACTTTTTTTCTTAATTTTTTATGATGATTTAAACATTTCAATAAAAAAATCAAATAATTTTTTTAATATATTTCCGTTATTTATTTTATGTATATTATGTTCTTGTTTGAGTATTGTGTATTTTCGTCCTTTCTTAAATATATCAATCTATTACGAAATTACAAATTTAAAAAAAAATATATTTGAAATATTTTTATCTATTTTGATTTTTTTAGGAATATTTATTTCATATTATTATTTTGTGATACATAAAAAAAATACTTTAACTGTTTTAAAAAAACATAAAAATTCTGTTCTGTTAACGTTATTAAAAAAAAATTTTGGTTTAGATTTTATTTATAGTATATTTTTTGTAAATTTATTTATTTTTTTAAAAAAAATTTTTTATATAGATTACATAGAAAAAATTATGAATATCTTTTATTTTTTATTAAAAATAAGTAATAAATTTTTAATTAAATTTCAAAATAAATCTTTACAATTATATATCTTATATATTTTTCTAGGAATCATGATATCTGTTTTATTTATTAATATAATTTTTTATATTTTTTTTGAGGATATTTTTTAATTTTATATATTTTTTTAAGTATAATTAATATTTTTTAAAATAGGATTTTTTATTATGTTTCTTTGTGCATTAATTTTTATACCTTTTTTAGGAGGATTTTTTTCTTGGCAATTTGAATTTTTAGGAAAAAAAATACCTCGCTGGATTGCATTATTTTTTATAAGTTTAAATGGTTTTTTACTTTTAGATTTTTTTTATAAGAAACAATTTTATTTATTAAAAAAAAATATTGATCATTTTTTTTATACAGAAATTAATGTTTCTTGGATATCTAATTTAGGTATACATTTTCATTTAGCTTTAGATGGTTTATCATTTTTAATGATTTTTTTAACTATTTTTTTAACTTTTATTTCAATTTTATTAACTTGGAATGAAGATATAAAAAATATAGGTATTTTTTATTTTTGTATGATGTGTATTGTTTCAAACTTAATAGGTATATTTTTATCTTGGGATTTATTTTTATTTTTTATTTTCTGGGAAATTATATCTATACCAACTTATTTTTTAATGACATTTTGGGGTAAAAAAAATAATTTTTTAAATCGATCTCAAATTGCAAATAAGTATTTAATATATTCACAAATATCTGGATTAATATTTTTACTTTCTATGATCAGTTTAGTAAAAATTTATTATGATAAAACTCATATTTTAACTTTTGATTTAAATATTTTAAAAAATTTTTTTGAAAATAATATATATACATTGTTTATTTTAATTGGATTTTTTATATCTTTTATGATTAAAATCCCTTTAATTCCTTTTCATAGTTGGTTTCCAAGTTTTCATAAAAATACTCCTATTTCTGGAGCTTTTGATTTAGTTGGAATTATAATTAAAGTAGGTATATATAGTTTATTACGATTTCATCTATTATTATTTTCTAACATATCTTTAAAGTATTCTATTTTTTTTTGTATTTTAGGAGTAATTTGTATTTTTTATAGTATTTTTATAGCTTTTAATCAAAATAGTATTAAAAAAGTTATAGCATATATGTCTATTTCGCATATGGGTTTTATTTTAATTGCAATTTTTTCTAGGAATATTTTAGCTTATCAAGGAATTATTTTATATATGATTTCTTATAGTTTGTCTACATCAGCATTGATCATTTTAACGAGAATATTATATAAAAATTTTCAAACAGATAATTTTAAAAAAATGGGTGGATTATGGGAACATATGTTTTTTGTTCCAGGTTTTTTCTTATTTTTTATTATGTCTAGCTTAGGAATACCAGGAACAGGGAATTTTATTGGAGAGTTTTTAATATTATTAGGTAGTTTTCATGTTTATCCTATATTAACTGCAGTTTCTATGATAGGATTAGTTTTTTTTGCAGTTTGTTTTTTAAATATGTTTCATAAAATTTTTTATGGATCTAATAAAAAAATTTTATTTTTATATAAAATTTCTATTTTAGAATTTATAATTCTTTTTATTTTGTCTTTTTTATTAATATTTATTGGATTATATCCGAATATTGTATTAAATATTTTTGATACTTCAATAATATAAATTTAACGAGAAAATTTCTATTTTTATTTTAATTTCAAGGTAAATTTACTATGCCTTTTATTTTAAGCAAGTTTTCTTTATTGCTTCCTGTTATTGTATTGATTTCTGCAGTTATAATAAATTTATTGATTATTATTTTTAAAAGACATTTTTTTTTATCTTTTTTAGTTACTTTTATAAGTTTATGTATATCTTTTTATTGTACAGTTAAATTAATTCACAATGTAGATTTATATGGATTGTACTTATTATTTTTAGAATCTATTAATTTTTTTTATATTATAATATTTTTTTGCAGTAGTATATTAACCTGTATTTTTTCTTATATATTTTTACGAAGTAAAAATATTAATAAAGAAGAGTTTTTTATATTATTATTATTATCTAATATTGGCGGGTATGTATTATTATTATTTAATGATATGATTTCATTATTTTTGGGAATAGAGTTATTATCTTTACCTTTATTTGGATTAATGGGATATTTTTCTTCTAAAAATTTTAAAAATTTAGAATCTTCTTTTAAATATTTTATTTTATCTTGTATAACTTCTATATTTTTATTGTTTGGTATAGCATTTATTTATTTATCTTTTGGCACTTTAGATATTGTTACATTAATATCTATTAATTCTTTATTTTTGAAAAATTTTAATTATTTATTTTTTTTAGGAACAGTAATTGTATGTTTAGCATTATTTATTAAATTTATTTTATTTCCTTTTTATTCATGGATTCCTGATATTTATGAGGGTACACCTTATCCAATTTTAATTTATTTATCTAATTCAGTAAAAATTGTAATTTTTTGTACATTATCAAATATATTATTGTTATTACCAAATCAATATAGTATTTTTTTATTAATTTTAAAAATTATGTCTTTAATATCTATTATTGTAGGTAGTATATTAGCTTTTTTTCAGAATAATTTTAAAAGACTATTAGGATATTGTACTCTCGTAAATTCTGGTTATTTAACTATTTTTTTAATATTTTTTAATAAAAATACTATTTTTTATGAATCTATTAAATTTTATTTAATAGGATATTTACTTAATAGTATTGTGTTATTAGGATCAATGACGTTAATATCTGTTGTTTTAGAAAATAAAAATTCTTATTCGTTCAAAAATTATTTAGGATTATTTTGGAAGAGTAAGATTTTATCTATTTCTATAATAATTTCTTTATTATCTATGATTGGAATACCATTAACTATTGGTTTTTTCAGTAAATTTTATTTATTAAAATTTTTAATTGAGAATAATTCAATTGTATTTATAATAAGTATATTATTTGGAAGTGTTATGAGTATATATTATTATTTTAATTTTATAAAATTATTTTTCTATACAAAAAATGTTAAGTATTCTAGTACTTTGTTTAAACCAACTAAATTATATATAGTATTAAAAATTTTATGTTTTATTTTTTCATTACTTATTATAATAGTTGGAATTTTTCCAGATTTAATTAATAATTTTTTATATTTATTATAAAATTTTTTATATAAAATTTAATTAAAGTATTTATGCGTTATGTATTTATTTTTATAAATTTTTTATTATTTATATAGTCTATAAACATAGAAATTTGATTTTAAAATTTTTTAGTATATAAAATATAAAAAATATTAATATATTATTTGAATTTAATATAAATTTAAATTTTTATAAAATGAATTAAAATTTTAAACTCTATAAAACATAAGAATACATATTATTAAATAAATTTATTTAATATATAAGATGATTGTTAATATTAAATAACTTATATTTATTGAATAAAATAAATTTAATTTATTTTTTTTATATTGACATTATTAGATTAAAAATTATATTAAATATTTTTCATATATTTATGTATTCTTAATATAGAGTATATTTAAATTTAAATTGAAATTGAATATAATTTAATATATTTTATTTTTTTTAAAACATATAAATTTATTATATTTTTAATAAAATTAAATATTATAAAAAAATTTTAAAAAATTTATTGGGTTTATTATTTAATAAATAATTTTTTTAAAATAATTTTTTATTTATATAAAAATTTTATTTTAAATAATAAAATAATTTTTTAGAGATAAGTTTGTATTGTAATATATAAATTAAAATTATTAATATAGAATAAATATTTTATTCATTATTAAAAATAATTTTTTTTATATAAATAAATAATTTTTTATTATATATTTTCATATAACATTGATATATAAGAATTTTGTTTTAATAAAAAATTTATTAATAAATGCTGTTATAAAAATATGTTTTAATTTTAACTTAAATAAATTATAATTTTTTTTGGAAGATATATGAATTTATATGATTTTTCTATAATTATTGTTGTTTCGTTATCTACTTTTTTCGGATTAATAAGAGGTTTTTTAAGAGAAATAGTTTCTATATTGATTTTTTTTATTAGTATTATGATTTTTTGTTTATTTAATTCATTAGTTTTAAAATTTTTTTTTTCAATTAATAATGGATTTTTTGAAATAATTTTTTTTGTTATTTTTTTTAGTTTAATTTTTTTGTTTTTAGAATCTATGTCGTATTATTTTTTAAAAAATGTATTTCAGGATTTAGGGATACTTGGTTTAAATAATTATATTTTAGGTTTTTTATTTGGATTATTAAGAGGAATATTGATAGTATTACTTTTACTTTTATTTATAAATAAATTTTTACATATAAATAATAAATGTTTTTTAATGCATTCTTATTTTTTTCCAATTTTAATTAAGTTTTTATATTTATTTTAGTATTTTATAAAATAAATTAAATTTTTTATAATTTTTTTTATTTTAAAAAAATAAATATTTAATTATAAATAAATTTTTAGTATAACGTGAAGTAAGAAATATGATTAAAAAAATGATATATGCGTCTAGATGGTTTATGTTTCCAGTATACTTTGGCTTGTCTTTAGGTTTTATTTTATTAACTTTAAAATTTTTTCAAGAAGTTTTTTATGTGCTTCCAGAGATATTAGTTATTTCAGAATCAGGATTAGTATTAGTAGTTTTATCTTTAATTGATATTGCGTTAGTTGGAGGTTTATTAGTAATGGTGATGTTTTCAGGATATGAGAATTTTATATCTAAAATGCATATGGAAGATGATAAAAATAGATTAGAGTGGATGGGAAAAATGGATGTAAACTCAATTAAAAATAAAGTATCTTCTTCTATTGTAGCCATTTCTTCTGTTCATCTATTAAAACTATTTATGGAAGCAGAAAAAGTTTCTGATAACAAAATAATTTTATGTGTAATTATTCATTTAACTTTTGTTATTTCTGCTTTCGGTATGGCATATATTGATAAAATGAGTAAAAAAATAAAATAATAAAAATTTATTTATTATTTTATTAATTTACTCAATTTTTGATAAGAATTATTATAAATTTTAGTTTTTAAACATTGCTGAAATAGATTCTTCATTACTTATTTTTTTAATTGCTTCAGCAAGCATAGTAGATAAAGTTAATATTCTAATTTTAGGTATTTGTTTTATATTTTTTGATAATGGAATAGTATCACATACAACAATTTCATCTAAACATGATTTTTTGATATTTATATATGCTGATCCAGAAAAAATTGGATGTGTAGCATATGCAAAAACATTTTTTGCTCCTTTATTTTTTAAAGCGTAAGCTGCATTAGATAAAGTTCCACCTGTGTCAATCATATCATCTATTAAAATACAATCTCTATTTTTTACATCTCCAATAATGTTCATTACTTTAGAAACATTTGCATGAGATCTTCTTTTATCAATTATAGCCATATCTGTATCATTTAAAAGTTTAGCAACAGCTCGTGCTCGAATTACGCCCCCAATATCTGGAGAGACTATTATCGGTTTTTTAAAATTTTTTTGCAACATATCTTTTAATAGTATTGAGCTTCCAAAAACATTATCTACAGGTACATCAAAAAATCCTTGAATTTGTTCTGCATGTAAATCTACAGTTAATATTCGATCTATTCCAACATTTGATAATAGATCAGCTACTACTCTCGCTGTAATTGGAACTCTTGATGAACGAACTCTTCTATCTTGTCTAGCATAACCGAAATAAGGAATGACAGCTGTAATTCTTCCAGCTGAAGCTCTTCTTAATGCGTCTACCATTACAATTAGTTCCATTAAATTATCATTAGAAGGTGCACAAATTGATTGAATAATAAATATATCTCCACCCCTTACATTTTCATTAATTTTGACATTAATTTCTCCGTCACTAAATCGACTAACTGTAGCTTTTCCTAAATTTGCATTTAGTAATTTAACTATAGAGTATGTTAATTTAGGAACGGAATTTCCAGAAAATATTTTCATATTAAACATATCAATCCTATATTAGTATAGATAATTTAAAACTTTAAAATATTTTATACAAATTATAAAATAAAAAACATCTATTTGAATAGTTTTCATATATATAAAAATTATATAAAATTTTGATATGATTTTTATTTAAAGAAAGTTATTCTTAAAAGAATTATACATGAAAGTATTTTAATGAAGAATAATATTTTTTTATTTTTTTTTAAATAATTTTTTTAACATATTAATTATATCTATTTTAAAAAAAATTAATTAAATAAAATTATTAATCTAATAAAATAAAGATATGATAAAATTTAAATTAAATATTTTAATTTATTTGAAAATTTTATAAATTTAAACAGGTTTATTATTTTTTATGAATACTTCTATGTTAAAGAAATTAGAATTTTTAGAAAATAGATTTAATGAAATTGAAGCAAATTTATCTAATAAAAAAATTATAAAAGATAAAAAGCATTTTTTAAATTTGTCTAAAGAATATTTAAAAATTTCTAATACAGTATTATTATTTAAAAAATGGAAAAAAAATGAGTTTAATATTATTAAAACAAAAAAATTACTATTAGATTCAGAAATTTTTTTATTAGCGCAAGAAGATTTAAAAAATTTAAATCAAAAAAAAATTCATTTAGAAAAAAAAATTAATTTATCTTTATTATCGTCAGATTCTCAAGATAATTTAAATTGTTTTATAGAAATTCGAGCTGCAACAGGTGGAGATGAATCTTCTATATTTTCTGGAGATTTATATAAAATGTATGTTCGTTATGCAGAATTAAAGAATTGGCATGTAGATTTGATACATTCACATAACGGTGATCATGGTGGATTTAAAGAAATTATTATAAAAATTATTGGTTATGGAGCATATGGTCGTTTAAAATTTGAATCTGGAGGTCATAGAGTACAAAGAGTTCCTAAAACTGAAGCACAAGGAAGAATACATACATCTACTTGTATTATTGCAGTCATGCCAGAATTGCCAAAAGATGAGGAAATAAAAATTGAAAGTAAAGATTTAAAAATTGATACTTTTAGATCTTCTGGAGCAGGTGGGCAACATGTGAACACAACAGATTCAGCTATTCGAATTACACATATTCCTACTGGAATTGTTGTAGAATGTCAAGACGAACGTTCTCAACATAAAAATAAAGCTAAAGCTCTTTCTGTTTTATCTTCTAGAATTTATTCAGAGCAAGCGTTAAAAAAACATCAAGAATCTGCATTAATGAAAAAAAATCTTTTAGGTAGTGGTATGCGTTCTGATAGAAATCGAACATATAATTTTTCTCAAAATAGAATCACTGATCATAGAATCAATTTAACTTTATATAAGTTAGATAAAATTTTAGAAGGAAATTTAGATGTTTTAATTGATCCAATAATGCAAGAATATCAAGCAAAAAAATTATTAAAATTATCTGAGATTTATGAATGAAGATTAAAAAATGGAAGAAATTCGCATTAAATTTTTTAAAGAAAATAAATAATTCTAATTTAGATATAGAAGTTCTATTAAGTTATGTATTAAAAAAACCGCGTAGTTGGATTATTTGTTACGATAATTATTATTTAAATTTAAAAGAAATAAAAAAATTAAATAAATTATTAATACGTCGTTTTTATAATGAACCATTAGCATATTTAATTCATAGAAAAGAATTTTGGTCGTTAAATTTTTTTGTTTCTAATAAAACTATGATTCCTAGACCAGATAGTGAAATTTTAATTGAACAATCTTTAATAAAAATTAAAAATAATTCTTATAAAATTTTAGATTTAGGTACAGGATGTGGAAATATTGCTATATCAATTGCGTATTCTAAATCAAATTGTTATGTTACAGGTATTGATTATTCAAGTGAAATAATTAATATTGCTAAGTATAATGCAAACAAATTTAATTTAAAAAATATTAATTTTATTTGTAGCAATTGGTTTAATTCTATATTTAATAAAAAATATCATATTATTGTAAGTAATCCACCATATATTAGTTATAAAGAATTTTTTTATTTACAGGAAAATTTGCGATTTGAACCAATTACAGCATTAATAGCAAAAAACAATGGTTTTTCTGATATAATTAAAATTATTAAATATTCTCAAAATCATTTATTTAATCGAGGATGGTTATTTATTGAACATGGTTGGACTCAAAAAAAAATAGTTCAAAAATTTTTTAAACAATATCATTATATTAATATTAAAACGTATAAAGATTATAGCGGACGAAATAGAGTAACTTCAGGTCAAAAATATTATTAGTAAATATATTTTTTAATAAAATAATCTTAATAAATCCTTTATAAGTTAAATTTTAATTAATTTAACAAATTTACTTTGGTCAATATATGAAATATTTTTCTGATATAAATTTTTCTAAATTAACTATTTTAGAATCTGTTTTTTTTTGCCTTAAAAAAATTAAAGATGATTTTTCTATAAAAACAGTTTTTTCTAATTTAAAAGTTAAGTTAAGAGAAGCAAAAAGTTATCTTTCTCATGAAAAAAATTCACATAATAAGTTAAAAAAGCTATTAGAATTATTTTATTTTAATTGGAATTTTAGAGAAATTGAAGGTAAATATAATTTATCAGATGTATTGTGGTTAGATAAAGTTTTAATAACATATCAAGGAACAGCAATTTCTTTAGGAATCATTTTATTACATTTTGCAAATAAATTAAAAATACCTTTAAATCCTGTTATTTTTCCTACTCAGCTTATTTTAAGAGCAGATTATTCAAATAAAAAAACTGTTTTAATTAATCCTTTTAACGGAGATTTTTTAAATCATAATATTTTAGAATTATGGTTAAAAGGTAATATTAGTTTTTCAGCTGTATTATATGAAAAATATTTAAAAGTTTCGCAACCTAAAGATATTTTAAAAAAATTATTAAATACTTTAAAATCAGCTTTAATGGAAGAAAATCAAATTCTACTAGCATTAAAAGTAAGTAATGTTTTATTAAAAATTTATCCAAATGATCCTTATGAAATTAGAGATAGAGGTTTAATTTATTCTCAGTTAGAATGTTATTCTTTAGCAATACAAGATTTTTCTTATTTTATCAATAAATGTCCAGATGATCCAATTAGTGAAATTATAAATTTAAAAATTAAATCTATAAAAAAGAAAATTCATATCATACATTAATATATTGATTAAATTTGATATAAAAAATTTAAATTTTATAATTTTAACTTATATTTAAGTGTATTATTAAACTTTATATAATTTTTTAAACTTGTATATTTTTAATTTGAGTATTATTTTATGTTAAAAAAATTAATTTTAGTATTAAATTGCGGCAGTTCATCTTTAAAATTTTCTATTTTAAATTCTTTTTCTAAAAAAACATATGTGTCTGGAATTGTAGAACGTTTGTTTTTAAAAAATACTGTAGTATATATTTATACACATCATAAAAAATATAAAAAAAAATTATCTGATTATACTAATTATGTAGATGCATTAAATTTTATTTTTAAAAAAATTAAAGATAAATATTATAGTTATTATAATCAAATTGATGGAATTGGTCATAGAATAGTACATGGAGGAAATAAATTAAATCAATCAGTTTTAATCACTCATAAAATATTAAAAATAATTAAAAAATTTTCTATTTTTGCTCCATTACATAATCCTGCTAATTTAATTGGTATTAAAATTTCTAGAAAATTTTTTCCACATTTAGTAAAAAAAAATGTAGCTGTGTTTGATACTTCTTTTCATTATTCTCTTCCTAAAACATCTTTTTTATATGCTATTCCTTATAAATTTTATAAAAAAAACAAAATTCGTCGTT
Organism: Buchnera aphidicola (Chaitophorus populicola); assembly: GCF_964058995.1. Classification (GTDB taxonomy): domain Bacteria; phylum Pseudomonadota; class Gammaproteobacteria; order Enterobacterales; family Enterobacteriaceae; genus Buchnera_J; species Buchnera_J aphidicola_BO. The sequence continues at coordinate 152,214 of NZ_OZ060382.1, forward strand.
ATGGAGCGCATGGTATTAGCCATAATTATATTTTAAATAAAACTGCTAAGATTTTAAATAAATCAAAAAATTTATTAAATATCATTAGTTGTCATTTAGGAAATGGATCTTCAGTAACAGCTATTCGATCTGGAAAATCTGTAGACACTTCTATGGGTTTAACTCCATTAGAAGGATTAGTTATGGGTACTAGAAGTGGAGATTTAGATCCTGCAATAATTTTTTTTATGTACAAAAAATTAGGTTTAAGTATAAATTCTATAGAAAAAATTTTAACATATAAATCAGGATTATTAGGTATTAATCAACGAAGTAGTGATTGTCGTTATTCTGAAAAAAATTATAAAAATGATAAAAATGCTAAGCTTGCAATAGAAATTTTCTCTCATAGAGTAGCGAAATATATTGGAGCATATAGCTCTTTAATGCAAGGAAGATTAGATGCAGTTACTTTTACTGGAGGTATAGGAGAAAATTCTATCTTAATACGTAATAAAGTTATTTCTAAGTTGGGTTTATTAGGATTGTATATTGATAAAAATGCAAATGATAATGTTAAATTAAATAAAAATTATTTTATTAATAAAAAAAATTCAATAAAAATATTAGTTATACCTACTCAAGAAGAGTTATTTATTGCTCAGGAAACAAGAAAATTAATTGATAGAAAAAATGTATAAAAAATTATATTGATAATTGTTTAAAAGGATTATATGGCGCGAAAAATTATTTTAATTCCTATAGGAAGAAATAAAAATTTAACTTCTATAATGTTATCTTTATCTAATATTTTTAGTGTAAATAAAATAGATTTTAATTTTTATACTCCTATATTACTAAAAAAAAAATTACAAAAATATTGTAAAAATATTGATATTTATTTTAAGAAAAAATATAAATCAGTAAATTATATCAAACCAATATTAATGCAAAATTTATTTACTTTATTAAATAATAAAATATATAAAAGTTGTTTAGAAAAAATATTAGATTCTTATTATATGCAAAAAAATAAAAAATTAGTCTTAATAGAAGGTATTTCATATTTAGATCATCTTTCAATGCATTTTTATAATCAATTAAACTTAGATATTGCTCAATTATTTAATGCTGAAATAATATTTGTTTTAAATATTGAAAATAATTTTTTACTAGAATTAAGTTATAAGACGTATATTTTAGAAAATTTTTTTTTAAAAAATAATAATTTAAATGTTTTAGGAGTAATTTTTAATAATTATGATAATAATTTTAATTTAAAAAATAATAGTTATTTGATAGATAAAAAAAATAATTTTTTTTTAAATAATAACAACTATTTTACAGAAAAATTTTTTCAATGTAATAAATTACCAATATTAGGTTTTAATTTAATACATAAAAGTTCTTTTTCTATAGATAAAAAATCTTTTATAAAATATTTCCAAGTAAAAAAAATATTTTTAAATGATAAATATAATTTTAAAATTTCTTCTATTATTATTTTATTAAATAATGATTTAAATTTTTTAAATATTTTAAATAAAAATACATTATTGATAGTAAATTTAAAAAGTTTGTTTTATTTAGAAAAAAATTTATTTTTTATTAAAAAACATAGAATTTTTTTTTCTTTATTAATAATTGTACATGATAAAAAAAAATATATTACAGATGTTCTTTGTAATAGTTTAATTAAAATCGGTATTTCAATTTTTTATTCTAAAGAAAATTTTTCTGATATTTTATTTAGTTTAAATAAAATAAATTTGATAAAAAATCGTTTAATTAAGAAAAATTATTTATATAATAATTCTTATTTTTCTATTACATCTAATAAATTATATGAAATTTGTTTAAAAAATTCTATTTATCCAAAATATATTTCATCTTATAAATTCTTGTATAAATTAAAAAATTTATCTAAAAAATTTAATAAATCTATTATTTTACCCGAAGGAGAAAATAAAAAGATTATTAAAGCAGCATATTTATGTCATAAATTGAATTTATGTAAATGCATTTTATTAGGAAATCCTGAAAAAATTTATAAAAAATCTCATTCTTTAGGTTTAAAATTACAACAAGAAATTAAAATTTATAATCCTAAAGTAATTTTTTCAAAATATATTCAAATGTTTTATAAATTTAATCCGAATATTAGTTTAGATAAATGTAAGAAAATTTTGAAAAAAAATAATATTATATTATCGATGTTACTTTTAATAAAAAATTCAAAATATGATGGAGTAGTAGCAGGAATTATAAATACGACAGCTAATGTAATACGCCCAGCATTAAAGTTAATAAAGATGCAAAAAGGCACGAATTTAATTTCTTCTATATTTTTTATGTTATTTCCAGATAAAGTATTAGTATATGGAGATTGTGCTATTAATCCTAATCCTAGCGCACTAGATTTATTTGAAATTGCTATACAATCTGCAGACTCTGCAAAAAATTTTGGAATTAACCCAAGAATAGCTATGTTATCATATTCTACTAATGATTCTGGATCAGGACCAATGGTTGAAAAAATAAAAATTGCTACTGATTTAGTACGTCAACATCGTCCTGATTTATTAATAGAAGGTCCAATACAATATGATGCTGCGACTGATATATTTGTTTCGAATATAAAATGTTTAAATTCAACATTGTTAGGTAACGCTAATGTATTTATTTTCCCTGATTTAAATAGTGGAAATATTGCATATAAAGCAGTTCAAAGATCTTGTTCAATAATTTCTATTGGACCTATTGTTCAAGGTTTAAAAAAACCTGTGAATGATCTTTCAAGAGGTGCTTCTGTTAAAGATATTTTATATACTATTGCTGTAACAGCAATACAAGCAAATCAAAAATAATGAAATATTTTATTTATATAATTTAATTTGAATATCACTCAATACTATACAACAACATGAAACAATTTCATTTTTTTGTAACATAGCAATCGGACTTTTTTGAAAATAGCATATTTTTCCTGCTATTAAAATTACTTTACAGGTACCACAATATCCATCTCTACATTGATAATTAATTTTAATATTATTTTTAAGCAATATATTTAATAAATAAGATTTATTTTTTTTAGAAACAATTTGAAAGTTTGTGTTATATATACTAATAATATTTTTTTTCATCTATAATTTAAATTTATAAAAATTTTTTTCAGAAATTTGAGAGTTAATTTGTCCTACTAAATAAGAAGTTGTTTCTGCTTCTTGAGGAGCGACTTGTACATTATCAGAAATTAACCAAGAATTAATCCAAGGGATTGGATTAGAACATTCTGTAAAATAAGGTTTTAAACCAATAGATCGCATCCTTATATTTGTAATATATTCTATATATTGATATATAATATCTTGATTTAAACCAAGCATAGATCCATTTTTGAATAAATATCTAGCCCAGTTTTTTTCTTGTATAGCTACTTTTTTAAAAATTTTATATGCTTTTTTTTGACATTTTTTTTTAATTTTTAACATACCTTCTTGTGGTTCATTATGAAGAATATTTAAAATATGTTGAGTACCAACTAAATGTAAAGATTCATCTCGTGCAATTAATTTAATAATTTTTGCATTTCCTTCCATCATTTCACGTTCAGCAAATGCAAACGCACAAGCAAAACTTACATAAAATCGAATTGCTTCTAATGCATTAACACTAATTAAGCATAAATATAGTTTTTCTTTTAATATATTTAAATTGACTTTTTTTAAAGTGTCATTAATTTTATATGTACCTTCTCCAAATAGATTCCAATAATATGTCAATTTAATTAACTGATCATAGTATTTAGAAATATCTTGAGCTCGATTAATAATATGTTTATTGCAAATTATTTCATTAAATATTTTAGACGGAGTATTACTGATATTTCTAATTATATGAGTATATGATCTAGAATGAATAGTTTCAGAAAATGACCATGTTTCAATCCAAGTTTCTAGTTCAGGTATAGATACAATAGGAAGAAATGCTATATTAGGACTACGACTTTGAATAGAATCTAATAAAGTTTGATATTGTAAATTTTTTAAAAAAATATTTTTTTCATGAGCAGGTAGTGTTTGAAAATCGATTCTATCTTGAGATAAATCAATTTCTTCTGGTCTCCAGAAAAAAGATAATTGTTTTTCTGTAATTTTTTCAAAAATTGTATATTTTTGTTGGTCATATCTAGAAATATTTACTGATTGTCCAAAAAACATTGGTTCTTTTAATGAATCATTGTTTTTTTTTGAAAATATTGTAAATTTCATTTATTTACTCCTACTAAACTTAAATTTTTTATATTTTAAATAAAACATGCTCCTCCAGAACAATTTGTATTACCATAATTTGCATAATTATTTTGAAATAATTTAGACCCATCTTGAGTGTTTTGATAATATAGTGTTTTTAAACCGTATTTGTAGGATATCAATAAATCATACATAAGTTGTTTCATAGGTATTTGTTCATTCTTAAATTTTTTTGGATCATAATTTGTATTTGTAGAAATAGATTGATCAATAAATTTTTGCATAATTGCAGATAAATGTAAATATCCAGTATTATTTGGCATATCCCATAAAAGTTCATAATATTTTTTTAATTTTTCGTATTCTGGAACTACTTGTTTTAATATACCGTCTTTAGAAACTTTTACACTAACAAAACCTCTAGGTGGTTCAATTCCGTTTGTAGCGTTAGAAATTTGTGAAGATGTTTCTGAAGGCATTAAAGCTGATAATGTAGAATTTCTCAAACCATATTTAAGTATTTTTTTTCTGAGTTTTTCCCAATTTAAGAATAAAGGTTCTTGACAAATTAAATCTAAATCTTTTTTATACGTATCAATTGGTAAAATTCCTTTTGAATAATTAGTATCTTGAAAAAATTTACATGCTCCTTTTTCTTTAGCTAATTTGCAAGATGCTTTTAGAAGGTAATATTGTATTGATTCAAAAGTTTTATGTGTAATTGAATTTGCACTTCCATCAGAATATTTTACTTTATTTTTAGCTAAATAATACGCAAAATTAATTACTCCAATACCTAAAGATCTTCTATTTTGAGCACTTTTTTTTGCAGACGGTATTATATATTCTTGATAATCAAGTATTTCATCTAACGCACGAACAATTAAAGTTGAAATTTTATATATTTCTTTTAATGATTTTATTTGTCCTAAATTTATAGCAGATAAAGTACATAGTGCAATTTCTCCTGATTCATCATTAATATCATTTATAGGTTTTGTTGGTAATGTTACTTCTAAACATAAATTAGATTGTCGAATAGGAGCTTTTTTAGGATTAAAAGGGCTATGTGAATTACAATGATCTACATTTTGAATATATATTCTTCCTGTAGATGTTCTTTCTTGCAATATTAAAGAAAATAAATTTATTGCTCGTATTTTTTTTTTTCTAATTTTAATATCTTTTTCATATTTTTTGTATAATTTTATAAATTTTTTTTGATTAGAAAAAAAATATTTATATAAATTTGGTACATCAGATGGACTAAATAAAGTAATTTTTTTATCATTAATCATTCTTTGATACATTAATTTGTTTATTTGTACTGCATAATCCATATGTCTAATTCTATTTTCTTCAATTCCTCTATTATTTTTTAATACAATTAAACTTTCTATTTCAAGATGCCATATTGGATAAAATAATGTTGCTGATCCTCCTCTTACACCACCTTGAGAACAAGATTTTACTGCAGTTTGAAAGTGTTTATAAAATGGAATACATCCTGTATGAAATGCTTCACCATTACGAATAGGACTTCCAACAGCTCTTATTTTTCCTGCATTTATTCCGATCCCTGCTCTTCGAGAAACATATTTTATAATTGCATTAGAAGTAGCATTAATTGAATCTAAATTATCGTCACATTCAATTAAAACACAGGAACTAAATTGTTTATTTGGAGTTCGCACTCCTGCCATAATTGGTGTAGGTAAAGATATTTTAAATGTAGAAATTGCATCATAAAATTTTTTTATATAATTTAATCTATTTTTTTTAGGATAATTTAAAAATATACAAGCAGAAATTAAGATATATAAAAATTGCGCAGTTTCATAAATCTTGCCTGTAACTCTATTTTGTATTAAATATTTTTTTTCCATTTGTTTGACAGCAGCATATGCAAAATTCATATCTCTATTATGATCAATAAAGCTATCTATAACATCTATTTCTTTTTTTGAATATTTTTTTAATAAATTTTTATCATATTTATCTATTTTAATCATTTTTTTTATATGATCATATAATTTAGGTGGATTAAATTTTCCATATGCTTGTTTTCTTAAATGAAAAATAGCTAATCTAGCTGAAAAATATTGATAATCTGAATTTTCTTTGGAAATTAAATCAGCTGCAGATTTAATAATTGTTTCATGAATATTTATAGTAGTAATACCGTTATAGAATTGTATTCTAGATTTTAGTTCTACTTGTGAAATAGAAATATTTTTTAGTCCTTGCGAAGCCCAATTTAACATTTTATGTATTTTTTCTAGATCAATAGGTTCTTTTCTTCCATTTCTTTTAGTAACATACAGACCATGTTTCATTTTTTTACTTTACCTATTTAAAATATTTTTTTATTTATATAAAAATATTTATGTTAAATATATAAATAAATTTAATAATTAAAATTTTTGTATAATTAAATTAATTTTTCTTGAATTTTTTGTAAGCCAACTACTTTTTCTTGTTTAACCATTCTAATTAAAATTACACCTTGAGTATTTCTTTTTAAAACATTTATTTCTGATACTCTAATTCGTACTAATTTTCCAGTGTTAGTAATAATCATAATTTGATTATTTTCTTTTACTTGAATTGCTTTAACTACTAGTTTATTTTTATTAGTAATTTTTATAGAAATTACTCCTTTTGTTGATCTAGATTTTATAGGAAATTCTTTAATATGTGTTCTTTTTCCATATCCTTTTTGTGTAATTACTAAAATTTCTCCGTTTTTTTTTGGAATAATTAAAGATACAACTCGATCTTTTTTGTCTATTTTAATTCCTTTTACTCCTGTTGCTGTTCTTCCCATAGATCGAACATGTTTTTCAGAAAATTGAACAACTTTTCCTTGAGTTGTAAAAAGCATAATATTATTTTTTCCGTTTGTTAATGAAACACCGATTAATTCATCATTTTTTTTTAGATTTAAAGCAATAATTCCCTTATTTCTTGGATTTTTAAACTTATTAAGAGGTGTTTTTTTTACTATACCTAAAGCTGTGGCCATAAATATATTTTTCTTTTTTTGATATTTTTTTAAAGGTAAAATTGCTGTAATTCTTTCTTGAGAATGTAATGGTAATAAATTTACTATTGGTTTACCTCGAGAATTCCTACTAGATTCTGGTAATTGATAAACTTTCATCCAATATATGATTCCTTTACTAGAAAAACATAATATTGTATCATGAGTGTTTGCAACAATTAAAGTTTCAATATAATCTTCTGATTTAACTTTAGCTGCATATTTTCCTTTTCCTCCTCTTTTTTGAGCTTCATACTCACTAATAGGTTGATATTTAACATATCCTGAATGCGATAAAGTAACAACTACATTTTCATCTGTAATCATATCTTTTATTTCAATATTTGAAGTTTTATTTATAATTTCAGTTTTTCTTTTATCTCCGAAATTTTTTTTAATAGATTTGAGTTCTGATTGAATAACTTGAATCATTTTTTTTTCGTTATTTAATATTTCGTTTAAATAATTAATTTTATTTTGAAATTCTTTATATTTAGAAAAAATTTTTGTGTGTTCTAAGTTGTTTAATTTATTTAATTTTGTATTCAATATTTTATTAATTTGTTCAATAGAAAATTTATATTTTTCTTTTTTACTTATTTTATTTGGATTAATTAAATTTTGTATAGAATTTTTAATATTCCAATTTTTTGTTAATAAAATTTTTTTTGCTTCATCAGTATTAGAAGCAGATTTAATATGTTTAATAATAGAATCAATATTTTCTAAAGCTACAGCTAAACCTTCTAGTAAAATAATTTTTTTATTGTATTTTTTATAATCATAAATGCATCTTCGTGTAACAATTTCTTTTCTATGTGTAATAAATTCATTCAATATTTCTTTTAAACTCATTAATTTAGGTTGACCTTGAGATAACGCAACCATATTTATTCCAAATGAACTTTGTAAGGATGTTAGAATATATAATTGATTTAGAATTATTTCAGCAATAGATTCTTTTTTAATTTCAATAACAATTCTCATGCCATCTTTATCGCTTTCATCTCTTAAAGCAGAAATTCCATCTATTTTTTTTTCTTTTACCAGCAATGCAATTTTTTCTATTAATCGTGCTTTATTAGTTTGATATGGTAATTGATATATAATGATAGATTTTTTTTGATTTTTAAAATTATTTTCAATTTTGACACGTGCTCGAATATAAATTTTTCCTTTTCCGGTTTTATATGCTTTATAAATTCCAGATTTTCCATTAATTATTCCAAATGTAGGAAAATCTGGTCCAGGTATATATTGCATTAAATTTTTTAAACTAATATTAGGATTTTTAATATACTGTAGACATGCATCTATCGATTCATTTAAATTATGTGGAGGAATATTTGTAGCCATTCCAACAGCAATTCCAGATGATCCATTAATTAATAAATTTGGAATAGATGCTGGTAAAATTTCAGGTATTGTTTCAGATCCATCATAATTTTTTATAAATTTTACTGTATTTTTATTTAAATCATTTAATAATGTAGTAGATATTTTTGACATTCTAATTTCTGTATATCTCATAGCTGCTGGTGAATCTCCATCGATAGATCCAAAATTTCCTTGTCCATCAATTAGCATATATCTTAAGGAAAAAAATTGAGCCATACGCACGATAGAATCGTATACTGCTGTATCTCCATGTGGATGATATTTTCCAATAACATCTCCGACGATTCTAGCAGATTTTTTATATGGTTTATTCCATTTATTATTTAATATATGCATAGCAAATAATATTCTTCTATGTACAGGTTTTAATCCATCTCTTACATCAGGTAATGCTCGTCCAATAATTACTGACATTGCATAATCTAAGTAAGAGTTTTTTAATTCTTTTTCAATTTTTACTGGTATAATTTCTTTTGCAAAGTTTTTCATTAAATATCTTCTATTTCATATTAATTTATGGTTATATATATTTTATATAATTATAACATATTGAATTGATTCGGTGAATTTTGACTAAATTAAATTATGTTGATAGAATTTTTTAATTTAAAATATATAAATAGAGTTTTACTATTATTTTTTTTTATTTTAAAATATTTTTATATTTTAAAAATTTTAAGTAAATTAATATTAATTAAATAATATTAATAAATAAAAAAATATATATAATATTAAAGGAACATATGCAAATACAAGAAAAAAAATTAATACAAGATTTATTTAAAAAATTAAAATTAGCAGAAAAACAATCATCTTTTAAAGATTCAGAAGCAGAAACTTTTATTCAAAAATGTTTAGATAACCAACCTAATTCTATTTATTATATGGTTCAAACTATTTTAGTACAGGAAGTAGCTATAAAAAAATTAAATAATATTATTAAAAAATTAGAAAATAAATTAAAAAATTTTTCTTCTTTGTCTTCTTCTGCTAATTCTTCTTCAACACCTTCTAAAAAAAGCTTTTTATCTGATTTAATAAATCGATATATTCCAAATGAATCTAATGAAACGAAGAATTTAAATTCGAATCCAACAAATAATAGTAGTTTTTATAATAAAAATGATAGACCATTAAATCAATTTAATGAAAATGTAAATTCTTCTCTTCCAGGTAGCAGTTTTCTTACAAATGCGTTACAAACTGCAGTTGGAGTGACAGGAGGCATAGTAGCTGGAAATATGTTATTAAATTTATTTGATCATAAAAAACCAGAAGAAGATATTTTAAATCATGTTGATGAAAACGTTATTTTTACTGAAGAATATGAAAATCAATATGATAATTCAGATCATTTAAATACTTTTGAAAATTCTAAAAATTATAATAATTCATCAAATGATCTAGAAAATTCTACGAAACATCATAATCAAGATCAAAATTTAGAAAACTCAGATATATCAGATTATGATCACAATGAAAATATACCGAATTTAAATCAATCTAGTAGTGTTTCAGATATAGATCAAATAAATAATAACAATATTTCTGAATATGAAGATTATGATATAAATAATCTAGAATCTTTTAATGACGATGATATATTAGATGAAGATTATAATAATGAATAAATATAAATTTTAGATTAATTAAATTATTTTTAAATTTTAAATAATTATTTCAATTTTAAATTTTTTAGTATAAAAAATTTATTTTATAGATAATAATTCGATTAATCATATTTATTTTTTAATAAATGAAGATTAATCGAATAAATAATAATATTAAATTATATTATTTTATTTTTTTTTAAATATTTAGAAATTCCTAAAGCAGTAGGTTTAATTCCTTCTTTTTTAGTAGTCCAATTTGCTGGACATACTTCTCCATTTTTTTTATGAAAATCTAAAGCATCTATCATTCGAATCATTTCTTGAATATTTCTTCCATAAGGTAAATCATTAATTACTTCATGACGAATAATTCCTTTTTCATCAATTAAAAAAGAAGCTCTTAAAGCCATTCCTAAAGTAGGATGTTCAATAAAATAAGATTTTTGTATAGTTCTTTTAATATCTGATGCCATAACGTATTTTATTGGACCAATGCCTCCATTTTTATATTTTGTTTTTTGCCAAGCAGCATGAACAAATACGGAATCAAAAGATATACCAATAACTTTAACTTTTCTTTTTTTAAATTCTTCATAATTTTGATTAAATGAAATAATTTCTGATGGACAAACAAATGTAAAATCCATAGGCCAAAAAAATAAAACAGCTTTAGTATTAGATATATATTTTTTAAAATGAAAACTATCAGTAATTTGACCATTTTCTAAGATAGCTGAAGTGATAAAATCAGGAGCAGATTGTGTTACTAATGTCATAATTTATTATCCTATATATTTATGAAAGTTTATCAAATTTAAATAGAATGTATTATTTTAAAAATTAAATTTTTAATGTTTTAACATATTATGCGATTCATTAATAGGAATTTATAATATAATATTTTATATATATAATATAGTATATTTTATATTATTACTTATAATGAATATATTTTTTTCTAACTAAAACTCTAATAATAATATTTATGTATATTTGGAAAAATTTATTAAAGAAAAAACAAAGTAAAATTGTTCAAATTCTTAAAAAAATTAAAATACAGCGTAGAACACAAACTATTTTCCCTCATCAGAAAAATATTTTTAATGCGCTTCATCTGACAAAATTTAAAGATATTAAGGTAGTAATTCTTGGTCAAGATCCTTATTGTAAAGTCAATCAGGCTAATGGATTAGCTTTTTCTGTAAATAAAAAAATATTTATTCCACCTTCTTTACAAAATATTTTTAAAGAAATAAAATCTGATATTAAAAAAGGTATCAAAATTGAATCTGGATGTTTAAAAAATTGGGCAAAACAAGGTGTTTTATTATTAAACTCTATTTTAACTGTATCTTGCAATATTCCAGGTTCACATAGTAAATATGGTTGGGAAGAGATTACAGATTATATAATTAAATTAATTAATTATTATCATGTAGGTATAATATTTTTATTATGGGGATCTTATGCACAGAAAAAAAAATATTTAATTAATTGTAAGAGGCATTATATTTTATGTGCTTCTCATCCATCTCCTTTATCAGCATATAGAAGCTTTTTTGGATGTAAACATTTCTCTCAAGTAAATAAAATTTTATTAAGTCAAAAGAAAAAAATAATTGATTGGAGTACTACATAAAATTTTTTTTATAGTTTTTTATAGAAAAATTAAATGGCTTATTTAATCAAGCCATTTTATATAATTTTATATTTTTACAATAGCTTTTTTTAATATTTCTTTATTTAAGATATATCCTATACGCTTAACTTTTTTAATTATATAATTTTTATGTATTTTTATATTTTTTTTATTTTTTATCTTATGAAGATTTTGATTATATTTTTCTCCTACTTTTCCTATTTTTTGAATTTTATTTTTTTTAATAATTTCTATTATAGATTTTTGTATTAAAGATATTCCTTGAAATTCTGCATTATTTAGATTTTTAAATTTATTAAATTGTAAAGTAATTTTATTTATGTTTTGTAAGATAATAATAAATTTTTTAAAAAATTCTTTTATATAATTTTTTTTTATCAGTTTAATTTCTTTTTTTTTCTCTTTTTTTATATTTTCAATTGTAGCTAAAAATCTTAATGGCGCTTCTTTAATTTTTTTTTCTATATCTAAAATTTTTTTATTTAAATTAAATATTTTATTTAAAATTTTTTTATTTTTTTTTTTTTCATCATTTAAATTATTATTGGAAATTTTTGTAGTAGGTTTATCTGTTTTTATATCATTTGTATTAGTATTTTTTTCATTATTTTTATAAAAATTCATAATAGTACCTAATAATTTTTATTAATAAATTTATTATTTATATTTTTTTAATTAATTTTATATTTTTAAAATTAAAAAAATTCTTTAATAAATTGATATAATTGTTTAAAAAAAATTTAAATTATTAAAATTAATATAATTTTATATAGAAATTATATTAGAAATAATATATTTTGATAATAGAATTTATATTAATAAAATAAGAATGAATATTTTTAATAAAGAATATTTAGTAATTAAATTTGAATTATATGATTTATATACAATTAATTTGATGAATATTTGTAATTTTTTATTTGTAATGTAAGTTTTAATATTTATTTTTTTAAATTGGAGTTGGCGGGATTTGAACCCGCGTCCAAAAAAATTTAATTTACTGAAGCACTACATGATTAGTCTTTTATTTAATCTTTTTCCTTTTTTATTCAAGACATTTAAAAGGAACGTAATGTTTTTATTTAAAAAAATAATTAAGCTAAAACAGTAACTTAAATATTTAATCTCTAAATTTTGTGACCATTTATAAAAATTATTTATCTTTTTTGTCAGAGATTGAATACAAATAAAGATTTAAATGGGCTTAAAACAGTTTTTTAAGCTGCTAAAGCGTAATTTTGTTTATTTTTTGCAGATATTTTTTTTCGGTTTTTTAAGGAGGCAAACCGATCCTCCTCATGCGCATTAGTAAATAAATTTTTTGTCAAATCCAAAATCAACCCCATTATTTAAAATAGCACTAAAATTTTTTTAAATTTAATAAAAGAATTTTTTAATATTATAATATTATATTATGCAATAATACAATATTATTCATAAAATTAATTTTTATTAATTACGTAAAAACATTTAAATATCTATTAAGGTGTAAAAATGAATATAGTTTCTAAAATTAAAAATCAAATTTCTACTAATCCTATTATTATTTATATGAAAGGTTCTCCAGATTTTCCTAGTTGTGGTTTTTCTGCTAGAGCTATAAAAATTTTATTAAGTTTAAAAGTTAGATTTGCGTATATTGATATTTTACAACATTCAGATATTCGATCAGAATTACCTAAATTTTCTAATTGGCCAACTTTTCCTCAATTATGGGTTTCAGGAAAATTAATTGGTGGAAGTGATATTATGCTTGAAATGTTTAATAATGGAGAATTAAAAAAAATTATTATAAAAGCTTTAAAATCTAATAAAAAATAATATATTTTAAATAATCTAAAAAATATTACAAAAACAATTATGCAAATAATATAGTAATTTCATAATTACATGAGATATGATGTATAAATTTGTTTCATCATATCTTTTATATTATATAAATTTAATTTATATTAAAAACTTTTTTTTAAGATTTTTTTATTTTCCTATTTGTAATAGGCCATCCACCTATTTTTTTCCAAAGATTTACAATTTTACAAAATAAATTTGCTGTTTTTAAAGTATCATATAAAGCAGAATGTGCTTGATTATTATCAAAAGATAATCCCATTGCTCGACATGCTTTGGACAAAACCGTTTGACCTACAGTTAATCCACTTAAAGATGCAGTATCAAAAGTTGCAAATGAATGGAATGGATTATTTATAGATTTTGTTCTATGCGATGCTGCCATAATAAAATTATGATCAAAATTTGCATTATGAGCTACAATAATAGCTTTACTGCATTCATATTTTTTAATTCCTTGATAAATTATTGTAAAAATTTCTTTTAACATTTGTTTTTCACTAATTGCACCTCTAAAAGGATTAAATGGATCTATTTTATTAAAAGATAATGCTTCTTTATGTATTAAAGATCCTTCAAAAGGTTTAATATGAAAATGTATTTTTTTATCAATTTTAAGCCATCCATAGCTATTCATTTTTAATGTAACAACTCCAATTTCAAGTAATGCATCAGTTATAGGATTAAAACCAGCTGTTTCAACATCAATAACTACAGGATAAAATGTTCTGAATCTTTTACTTAATAAACTTTTTTTTGTTTTTATATACATTATTATTCCATAATAAATATATTAAGATTTAATAAAACTAATTTTTAAAATTTGATAATTTTTTTAAAAATTTTTTATATAATATAGGTTTTGAATTAGTTGTATAAATTTTATTTTTTAATTTAAAATTTAACATATTCATCTTATAATGTTAAGAATAATAAATATTTTTTTTAAATAGATATTTTTTTATTTAAAAAAAAATAAAAAATATATTATATTTATATAAATATTTAAAAATAACATTTTGATAAATTTGAATTTTATAAAATATAGGAGCCAGATAAATGATATATAAGTTACCTAAATTAAAATATGAATATGATGCTTTTCAACCTTATTTTGATGAATTAACTATGAAAATTCATTATACTAAACATCATCAAACATATGTTAATAATTTAAACAATATATTATCAAAAACAGATTTTGTGCATTATACAGAAAAAAAATTATTATCTAAAGTACATCTTTTACCTAAAAAATATCAAACTTTAGTAAGAAATAATTTAGGTGGGCATGTAAATCATAGTTTTTTTTGGAAAAATTTAAAAAAAAATACTGTTTTACAAGGAAAATTAAAAAAAGATATTGAAAAAAAATTTATTAGTATAGAAAATTTTAAGCAAGAGTTTATAAAACATGCAATGAATCATTTTGGTTCAGGATGGGTTTGGCTAATTAAATCAAATAATAATTTACTTATTACTACTACTTCTAATCAAGATAATCCATTAATGAATTATGATTGTATAATAAATAAAGGATTTCCTATTATTGTTTTAGATTTATGGGAACATGCATATTATTTAAAATATCAAAATAATAAATTAGATTATATTAAATCATATTTTAATATTATTAATTGGGATGAAGCTTCTAAGCAGTATCTAAAATATTAAAGTTATTTTTATTTAAATTAATATCAATATTTTATTTATTTCTTAAATATAAATATTATATTAATTTATAATTAAAATTTTTTATATTTTTTAATATTTTATAAAAAAATTTCTGGATGGGTTATAACGTATGCATAAAATAAAAATGATAGCAGGATTAGGAAATCCATTACAAAAATATAATAATACTCGTCATAACGTCGGAATATGGTATATAGAATCGTTATCTAGATTTTTTAATTTAAATTTTAAAGATAGCAAAAAATTTTCTGGATATATAAGTGAATTTTTTTTTTTACAAAAAAAAATTATATTATTTATTCCAAATATTTTTATGAATTTGAATGGTTCTGCTATATTTAAAATATCAAATTTTTATCATATTCATTTAAATGAAATTTTAATAGTACATGATGAATTAGATTTATTGCCTGGAGTTTTAAAAATTAAATATGGTTATGGAAGTAATGGTCATAAAGGGTTAAAAAATCTTATTCAAATGTTTCAAAAAAAAATTTTTTATAAACGTTTATCAATTGGTATTGGTCGTCCTGAAAAGATACAAGATATTTCTAATTTTGTACTGTCTAAACCTACATATCATGAAAAAAAAAAAATTTTAAAATCTATTAATCATTCCATTCATTCAATTTTTTCTAAAAATATAAAAAAATTTTAAATATTTTAAATGTAAAATTAATTTAATTTTTTTAAAAAATTTTTTTATATAATTAAACATAAATATTTTAACTAAAGGAATAAATTATGAATGTGAAATGTGGAATTATTGGATTACCTAATGTAGGAAAATCTACTATTTTTAATATTTTAACAAAATCTAAAGTTTCATCTTTAAATTTTCCTTTTTGTACAATTTCTCCAAATATAGGATTCGCTCAAGTTTATGACAATAGGTTAATTAAATTAAAAGATATTGTATGTCCAAATAAATTGATTTCTACTGTAGTTAAAATAGTTGATATAGCTGGATTAGTTAAAGGTGCTTCAAAAGGAGAAGGATTAGGAAATAAATTTTTAAGTCAAATCAGAGAAGTAGACGCTTTAATTCATGTTGTAAGAGTTTTTCAAGATGATAATATAATTCATGTAGAAAATTTCATTGATCCGATACGTGATATTAATATTATTAATACAGAACTAATTTTTTCTGATATAGAACAGTGTGAAAAAAGTATTTTAATGATAAAAAAATATAAAAATTTAAATAAAAATGAATTTATTAGAGAAAAAAATTTATTAAAAAGATGTTTATCTCATTTAAACAAATTTTATTTATTACGTACATTAAAATTATCTGTTAAAGAAAGATTTATAATAAATAAATTTAAATTTTTAACATTTAAACCAACTATTTTTTTAATTAATATAAATAAAAATAAAAATAACAATATTTTTTTAGATAAAGTACAGAAATTTTTAAATAAAGATTTAAATAATGTTATTTGCCCAGATGATATTGAAAGTAGTAATTATAAAGATTTTAAAAATTATTCAAAATTAAATGAAATTGTTAATACAATATATAAAATTTTAAATTTAGAAACATTTTTTACAGTAGGAAAGAAAGAAGTACGAGCATGGTCATTTATAAAAAATTCTAAAATTATTGAAGTTGCAAAAATTATACATAGTGATTTTAGTAAAGGGTTTATTCGAGCTAAAGTAATTAAATATATAGATTTTATTCGATATAAGTCTGAAAAAGATGTAAAAAAAAAAGGAAAATTAAGATTAGAAGGTAAAAAATATATAGTTCAAGACGGAGATATTATTCATTTTTTATTTAATATATAAAATAATTGATTAAATTATATTTCATAGAGAGGATATTTCCTCTCTAATTTCAGATTTTATTTGTTTAATAAAATTTTTTTTAATTTGTTGAAGTTTGGTTGTATATTATATGATAAATCTTTTAAATGAAATATATTAGAAATAGAATTTTTTTCTTTGAGTTTGATATTTAGAATTTTTTCAACTGTATCTTGAAATTTAATTGGATGGGCTGTTCCTAAAAACACTCCATGTTCATTTGATTTTAATTTATTTTTTAATAAAGTATATGCAATAGCAGCATGAGGTTCAGAGATATATTGATATTTTTGATATAAATCTTTAATATTTTTTTCTGTTTTCTTTTCAGATACATATCCATATTTTAGATCTTTAATGTTCCATTTTTTTTTATGAAAAATTTCTTCTACTCTAGGCCAATTGTTTGGTCGACTAATATCCATTGCATTAGACATTGTTGAAATAGTTTTATAAGGATTCCAAATACCTGTATCTAGATATCTTGGTACAGTATTATTAGAATTTGTTGCTAAGATAAATTTTTTAATAGGTAAACCCATAGATTTTGCTAATAAACCTGCTGTTAAATTTCCAAAATTACCACATGGTATAGAAATTACTAATTTATTTTTTAAATCTTTAGGAATTAAATAGAAAATTTCAAAAAAATAGCATATTTGTGCAAATAATCTACTTACATTTATTGAATTAGCTGAATTTAATTGTGTATTTTCTTTAATTTCTTGATCATGAAAAGCTTTTTTAACTAATTTTTGACATTCATCAAAACTTCCATTTACCGATATTGTTGTAATATTTTTTCCTAATGTGCAAAATAATTTTTTTTGAACATTACTAATTTTTCCTTTAGGATAAAGTATAATTACTTTAATATTTTTCATTTTATAAAATGCATGTGCTACAGCGGCGCCTGTATCTCCAGAAGTTGCTGTTAATATAGTTATTGATTTATTATCTTTATTATTTAAACAAGATAGGATATGAGCCATAAATCTTGCTCCATAATCTTTAAAAGCTAAAGTTGGTCCATGAAACAATTCCATACAATAAATATTATTTGTAATATTTATCATTTTAGGTTTAGAAAAGTTAAATGCAGATTTAACACTGTTTTTAATTTTTTTTTTTTTAATTTCAGATCCAATTAGCATAGATAAAATTTTTTGGCTACGAGAAACAAATTTTTTATTTAATAATTCTTTAATTTTTTTTTTAGAGAAAACTGGTAATTTTTTAGGAAAAAATAATCCTTGATTTTTTCCTAATCCAAATTTTACAGCTTGAGAGAAGTTTACTTCTTCTTTTGTATCTTTAAGATTATATAGTTTCATAAGATTTTTTTCCTATTTTTCTAACGCCAATGGAATCTATTTGACATATATAAGAAAATCCTTGTTTTGTTTGAATATAGTTTTCTAAAAAGTATTTTTTTACTTTTTCTGCTGTCATTTCATTATCACAAATAGAAAAAATTGTTGGTCCAGATCCAGAAATACCATATGCAATAGAACCGATTTTTTGAATATTTTTTTTATGTTGATCAAAATTTTTTAAAAACTGTTTTCTATATGGTTCAGCAATAATATCTTGAATACAAGATGCAGCTAAATTTTTCTGTTTAGTATATAAAGCATGTATAAAACATGATAAATTTTTACTATGTTCTATACAATCTTTTTTAGAATAATAATTAGGTAATACAGATCTAGATATAGATGTAGATAATTTTACTCCAGGCCATGCGATAATCCAAAACCAATTTTTAAAATAAGGGATATTTTGATAAATATTTTTTTTATTTGATATAATTAATTTTATACCTCCAAGATAAGATGGAATAACATTATCATAATGCTTTTCTCCTGAAATTTCTTTTTCTAACATACCCATTAATTTTATTAATTTTTTTTTTTTTAAAGGTTTTTTAAAAAATATATTTAAAGCAACTAAAGTAGCTACAATAGAAGATGCACTTGATCCGAGACCAGAACTTACAGGAAGATTCTTTTCAAGTATGATATGCACATTCTTTTTTTTTTTTATTGTTTTACAAAATATTTTCCATGCTTTCCAAGTTAAATTATCATAAATAGATGTAGGTAATTCTTTAGAAAATTTTCCAGTATTTGTTAATTTAATTGTTTTAGAGGATTTAATTGTTACTATATCTCCTAAATTTTTATTTTTAATTGGAGTAATAGCAGCGCCTAATATATCAAATCCTACGCCTAAATTTCCAATTGATGCTGGTGCATATATTTTTATCATTCTTAACTCCAGATAATTTATACTATAGTTTTTAATAAATCAGAAAATACTCCAGATGCAGTCACTTTTTTTCCTGCTCCGTATCCTCTAATTACTAATGGCATAGGTTGATAATATTTTGTGTAAAAAGATAATGCATTTTCACCGTTTTTAATTTCATATAATGGATCTTTGTTATTTACCGCTTCAAGTTTTACTGTGCATTTTCCTGTTTTACTAATTTTTCCAATAAATTTTATTTTTTTGTTATCTTTTTTAGCAAGTTTTATTTTTTCTAAAAAATATTGATTAAATTTTTTTGTATCTTTTAAAAATTTTTGAATTTTTGTATTAGTATTAATTAATTCCGGTAATATTTTTTTGATTTTAATATCCTTTAATTCTAGTGTATATCCGAATTCTCTAGCTATAATTAATAATTTTCTTGCAACATCTAATCCGGATAAATCTTCTCTTGGATCAGGTTCAGTTAAGCCTTTTTTTTTAGCTTCTATAATAGCGTCTGAAAATAATATTTTTTTTTCTAACTTTCCAAAAATAAACGATAAAGAACCAGATAATATTCCTTTAAAACTAATTAATTTATCTCCTGTATTTTTTAAATTTTGAATAGTTTGAATTACTGGAAGACCGCCTCCAACGTTTGTTTCATAAAGAAATTTTTTATTATTTTTATAAGCTATTTTTCTAATATTTTGATAATCAATAATATTTCCTGTATTAAATTTTTTGTTTGCAGTAATAATATTAAATTTATTTTTTATAAAATATAAATACTGTTTAGAAATTTTTGTACTAGATGTACAATCTATAATAGAAGCATTAGTAAATTTATTTTTTTTAATAATTTTATATATTTTATTAATTAGAAATTTTTCTTTAATATATTTTTTTTTAATTGTATTAAATTCTTTTTTCCATAACTGTATGTTTATTCCATTTTTTTTAAATAATATTTTGTTAGAATTTGAGATTAAACAAATTTTAATTAAAATATTTTTATTTTTTAAATTTTTTTGCGCTTTTTTTATTTGTTTAATTAAAGTTTTACCTATTCCACCTATACCAAATAAAAATACTTGAATTATTTTATATGAGTTTATTATTTTTTCATGTAATAAATTTATAATTTTATTTTGATATTTAGATTTCACTGTTAATGAAATAGAATTATTAGAAAAATTTTTTATATCATAAATAACTTTTATATTTGAGTTATATAAAGTCTTATAAATATTTTTAATAATTTTTTTTTGTTTTTTTATTTTAGGTTTAATTATTGAAATAATAGATATTTTTTTTTGAATTTTTATTTTAAATATTTTCTTATTGTTGAAAATAAAATTTTTAACTATATAATTTATTTTTTGAAAGTATTTATCTTTAATATAAATTTTAATATATGGTATATTGATAAAATTTATAGATAAAAATAATATTATGGATTCTTCTTTATGAATTTTGATTAAATTTTTATATATTTTGTTTATATTTTCTTGATTTGACGTTTTTATTGTAAATATATTTACATTTTCTATATAAGTAATATTAGGATATATTTTTTTTGTATTTTTGTTGTTTATATTTTCAATTTTAGTTCCAATAAAATCTTTATTAAATGTGTTTTTAATATAACAAGGAATATTAAATTTTTTTAATGGATAAATAGTTTTAGGATGAAGAACTTTAGCTCCTAAATTAGATATTTCCATAACATTTTTATATGAAATATTTTTTATAATTTTTGCATGAGGAACAATTTTTGGATCACATGTTAATATTCCATTTACATCAGTCCAAATTTCGCAAGATTGAGATTTCATGCAAGCAGATAATACAGCTGCTGAATAATCTGAACCATTACGTCCTAAAAGTACTAGTTCTTTTTTTTTATTTCCTGCAATAAATCCTGGCATTAAAATAATAGATTTTTTTTTAAAATTTATTTTTTTAATTTTTTTCATGGATTTAGGAATATTTACATAAGAATCTAAGACATTTCCTTCGGCTAAAATACTTTTTATTGGATTAATTAATTGAACGTTATAACCTTTAGTAATTAATATATTTCTCATAATTTGAGTAGATAATATTTCTCCTCGAGAAATAATTTGAGCAAATATAAGATCAGAACATATATTTGAAATATATATATTTTTACATAAATTTTTTAAAAACAAAATTTCATTATTAACTTTTTTAATTATTTTTTGAAACAAAAATTTTTTATTATCTTTATAAATGTTTTCGATTATTATATAAAATTTATTTTTTATTTTTATAATTTCTTTTTTATAATTAATATCTTTTATTAAAGATAACTCTATAATTTTTTCTAAAGAGTTTGTAATAGTTGCTGGAGCAGATAAAACTACAGCAGTTTGTGTAATTTTAGATTTTTCTTCAATAATATTTGATACAAAGATAATTTTTTTTGCATCAGCTAAAGAAGTTCCTCCAAATTTTAAAACATGATTCATTTTAAATTTTCCTATTTTTTATAATTTAATGAATAATATAAACTTTTTTTGATTTTAATAATTTTTTATTTTTATTAAATTTATAAAATTTTTATACGACTTATAATTTTTAATTATTAAAATAAAAATTTTATTTTATAATATTTAATATTTTTGATTTATAAAATATAATTATTTTTTATATGTTTAATTTAAATTTATAAATTTTTATATTTATTTTCTAATATGGAAAAATTAATTATTTTAGTATATTATAAAATTTTATTTATAATAAATTATATATTTTTTCAATTATTTTATAATATTTTTATTTTTTTTTTAAATATATTAATTATATATGTAAAACACAGAATTTTTATTAAATTAAATACAACATAAATATATGAAACATTCTATAGAAGTTATTTTACCTGCTTATAAGTTAAATTCTAGAGTGAAAGAATTAGGAATGCAAATTACGGAAAATTATAAAAATAGTTGTAATGAAATAATTTTAATAGGTTTATTAAAGGGTTCTTTTATTTTTATTGCAGATTTATGTAGAGCTGTTCAAATAAATCATAAAATAGATTTCATTACTATTTCTAGTTATGGAAATAATCATTTTTCTAATTTAGATATTAAAATTTTGAAAGATTTAGACGAAAATATATATGGAAAAAATGTTCTTATTATAGAAGATATTATAGATTCTGGTCGAACTTTAAATAAAGTATTAAAATTATTAAAATTGAAAAAACCTAAATCTTTATCTATATGCACTTTGTTAGATAAACCAGAATGTAGAGAAGTAGATATAATTATTGATTATGTAGGATTTTCTATACCTAATGATTTTGTTGTAGGTTATGGTCTTGATTATGCTCAATCTTATCGTCATTTACCATATATAGCACGAGTTATATTTTAATTTTTTTAATAAAAATATTATAGTTTAATATTTTTTATATGTTTATAGATATTTTAAATTAAAAAAAAAAAAAAAAACAAATAAATAAATATATTTTAAAAGTTTGTATATATTTATATAAAAATTTTATTATTTTATAATAAAAATTTTTTTAATATTTTATTTATAATTTTTTTAATTTAAAATATAAATTTTATATTTATGTAATTAATTTAATTATTTTAATAAAATTTAATTATAAAAATTTTTTTTATATTTTATATTTAAATATTTATGTTCAATTTTTTTTTTTAAAATATATAAAGTATATGATTCAAAAAATATTTTATTTTTTTTTATCCTGATAGGAATTTTTTTTTTACTATGAGTAATAATAATTAATATTTTCCATATTTCTTTAATTTTATTAATAATTTGCTTAGGTATAGATAATAACAAAGAGGCTTTTTTAAGAATAAATTTTAAAGATAGTCGTATTGCATTTATATGAGTAATTTTTTTTTTTTTTTTTATTTTTATTATATTAAAAATATATGGATACCATAATATTGCAGACCATAATAAAGATAGATGATTTTTTTTTTTTATTTTAAATCTTTGATCATTTTTTTTTAAAATAGAAATAATTAATTTTTTAATTAAAAAATTAATTTTTTTATTATAATAAAGAAATGGAAATGGAAAAATTATTTTTAATAAAGAAAAACTTTTAAGTTTTTGATAAGCTTTATATCCAAATCCCATTTGTAAAATTTTATTTAATTCATTGTAAAGTCTAGCTGATGGTACATGAGATATTAATTTAGATAATTTAGGAATTGCGTGAGCAGTTTTTTTTTCTATTTTCATGTTTAATTGTACAGAGAATCTAATTACTCTAAGTATTCTAACTGGATCTTCTCTATATCTTGTTTCAGGATCTCCAATTAATCGAATTATTTTTTTTTTTATATCTTGAATGCCTCCTACATAATCACGAATACTTAAATCTATTACATTAAAATATAAAGTATTAATAGTTAAATCTCTTCTTTCAGCATCTTCTTCAATTTGCCCGAAGATATTATCATATAGTAAAATTCCTAACTTATCTTTTTTTTTATGAATTTTTATATGATTTTTATTATGATGATGTCCTCTAAAAGTAGATACTTCTATAATCTCTTTTCTAAACATAATATGTGCAATTTGAAATCTTCTACCGATTAATCGACAATTTCTAAATAATTTTTGTAATTCTAATGGTGTAGCATTAGTTGTTAAATCAAAGTCTTTCGGTTGTTTACCCATAATAAGATCTCTGACACTACCTCCTACGAGATAAGCTTCATAACCTGATTTATGCAATCTAAATAAAATTTTAATTGCATTTTTACTAATCTTATTTCGAGATATATTGTGTTTTTTTTTAGGAATTATTCTCATATGATTTTATATAGTAATTTATTTTTTTATTTGATGATATATTTACTTTTTTAAATAATTTAACTTTTTATTTAAATTAAAATTGTAATTATGATAGTGAAATAAGATTTTATCTTTTTCACTATCTTTTTTTAAGATTATCCTAGAATTTGTTTATCTCTAATTTCTTCTAATGTTTTACAGTCAATACATAAATTTGCGGTAGGTCTAGCTTCTAATCTTTTAATACCTATTTCTACTCCACAAGAAGAACAATAACCAAATTCTTTGGATTCAATTTTTTTTAAAGTTCTATTAATTTTTTTAATTAATTTATTTTCTCTATCTCTATTTCTTAGTTCTAAATTAAATTCTTCTTCTTGAACAGCTCTGTCAATTGGATCTGGAAAATTAGAAGATTTTTTAGAAATATCATAAACATCTTTATTATTTTTATTAAGTTGTTTTTTCCATGTTTCAAGAATTATTTTAAAATGATGAATTTGTTTATAATTCATATATTTTTCATTTTTTTTACTTTTATAAGAAGATACTCCTGCAATAGAAAGAATACTTAAAGAAGATTTTTTATTTTTTTTTTTTTTATGCATAATATAAGTCCTTCATAAAATTTTTAGAATAAGAAATATAACATTATTTACAGATTTTATAATATACATGAGATATTTGTAATATGAAATGAAATATTTTATTTTTAAAAATGTTTAAGATTTTAAATTATTTTTTTATAAAATTTGTAATAATTGTATTAACTTTTTAAATTTAAAAGAATTTTTAAAAAATAAATTAAACTTATTTAAAAAAAGGTATTTGATATATGTTCAATTTAGCTTTTGGAATAGAATATGATGGAAGTAATTATTATGGATGGGAAAGTCAAATAAGAATTTATTCAATTAAAAATATATTAGAATATGCTATATCTAAAATAGCTAATCATAAAGTAAAAATTTTTTGTGCTGGAAGAACTGATTCTGGAGTGCATGCTTATAATCAAGTAATTAATTTTAAAACTATTTCTAAAAGAAAAAAAAAATCTTGGATAAGAGGCGTAAATAGTTTTTTACCTAAAGATATTTCAGTAATATGGGTTCAAAATGTTTTAAATGAATTTCATGCACGTTATTCTGCTATTTCAAGAACTTATCGTTATATTATATATAATAATACTATTAGATCATCTATTTTAAAAAATAGAGTTAATAATATTTTTTTTAAATTAGATGTAGAAAAAATGAATCAATCTAGTCAGATTTTAATTGGAGAGCATGATTTTTCTTCTTTTAGAGCTGCGCGATGTCAATCTTATAGTTCTTTTAGAAAAATTATACATATTAATGTATATAGAAAAAAAAAATATTTTATTATAATTGATATAACAGCAAATGCTTTTTTATATCGTATGGTACGTAATATTGTCGGAGCTTTAATAGAAATAGGTCGTGGTAGAAAAAGTAAATCATGGTTATTATATATTTTAAATATAAAAAATAGAAAATTATCTGCTCCTACAGTATTAGCTCAAGGTTTATATTTATTATCTATAAGTTATCCTAAGCATTTTAATATATTTAATCAAAATATGAATTATTTTTTTAGTTTTTTATAAAAATATATTTTAATATTTATAAAGTATTTTAAAATTCAAACGTTTTATGCATGATTAGATAAAAATTTTTATTGTATAAAATTATTTAAATGTTAATTTTTATTTATAAATATAAAAAATTTACATATTAGTACTAAATAAAGCAAATGCTTTTAAAAATTTTTACATCAAGATAAAATTTATATTTTTAATAATATCATTTAAATTTTAATTTAAGAGAAAAAACATGTTTTTTAATTTTTTTAGAAGATTTTTTAGTAGTAGAAATGAAAGGATATTAAATAAATTAAATATTATTGTAGAAAAAATAAATAAATTGGAATTAATTTATAAAAATTTTACAGATGAAAAATTAAAGCAAAATACGTTATTTTTTAAAAAACGTTTACAGAATAAAGAAAAATTAGAAGATTTATTAATTGAATCATATGCTACAGTAAGAGAAGCAAGTGTAAGAGTATTTAATATGCGTCATTTTGACGTTCAAATATTAGGTGGTATTGTTTTAAATAATCAATGTATAGCTGAAATGCAAACAGGAGAAGGAAAAACTTTAACGTCAACTTTGCCAGCTTATTTGAACGCTCTTACAGGAAATGGAGTTCATATTATTACAATGAATGATTATTTAGCAAAAAGAGATTCAGATAAAAATCGTATTTTATTTGAATTCTTAGGGTTAACAGTTGGATTAAATTTGCCTGAATTATCTTTTTCTAAAAAAAAACAAGCTTATTCTGCAGATATAACTTACGGCACAAACAATGAGTTTGGTTTTGATTATTTACGAGATAATATGGTGACTTCTAAAAAAAATCAAGTGCAAAGAAAATTAAATTATGCATTAATTGATGAAGTTGATTCAATTTTAATTGATGAAGCTCGTACTCCTTTAATTATTTCTGGAGAAGAAAAAAATTCTTCTAAACTATATATTAAAATTAATAAAATTATTTCTAGTTTAATACAACAAGAGACAGATGATACAGAAGAATTTACTGGAACTGGTGATTTTTTTTTAGATGAAAAATTAAAACAAGTTTATTTAACAGAAAGAGGATTAATAAAAGTAGAAAAAATATTAGTACAAAAAAAAATTATTAATCCAAATGAATCATTATATTCTTCTAATAATATAAAATTATTACATCATATTATATCTTCTTTAAAAGCTCATAAATTATTTACTAAAGATGTAGATTATTTAGTTCAAGGCCAAGAAATTGTGATAGTAGATGAACATACAGGAAGAATTATGAAAGGTAGACGTTGGTCAGATGGATTACATCAATCTGTAGAAGCAAAAGAAAATGTTTTAGTAAAAAATGAAAACAAAACTTTAGCTTCAATTACTTTTCAAAATTATTTTAGATTATATAAAAAACTATCTGGTATGACAGGTACTGCATATACTGAATCTTTTGAATTTAGAACTATTTATAATTTAGATACTGTCGTAATTCCAACGAATCGTCCTATGATTCGTGAAGATTTTTCAGATTTAGTATATATGACAGAAAAAGAAAAAATTGAAGCAATTATTAAAGATATTCAAAAATGTTACTTTAAAAAACAACCAGTATTAGTTGGCACAGTATCTATAGAAAAATCTGAATTAATTTCAAAAAAATTAACTAATTTAAATATTAAACATAATGTTTTAAACGCGAAATTTCATAAAAAAGAAGCTGATATTATCGCTCAAGCTGGGAAAATAGGTGCTGTAACTATTGCTACTAATATGGCTGGAAGAGGAACAGATATTATTTTAGGAGGATATTTTGAAGATAAATATTTAAATAATAATCAAAATAATGCTAAAAAAGATGTTTTGGATACAAAAAAAAAAGAATGGAAAAAAAATCATAAATTAGTATTATCTGTAGGAGGATTACATGTAATTGGTACTGAAAGGCATGAATCTAGGAGAATTGATAATCAATTAAAAGGTCGTTCTGGACGTCAAGGAGACATAGGATCTTCTAGATTTTATATTTCCATGGAAGATGCATTAATTAGAATATTCTCTTCTTCTAAAATTATAGATTTAATGAGAAAAATTGGAATGAAATACGGGGAGTCGATTGAAAGTGTTTGGGTTAATAAAGCTATTTTAAATGCACAAAAAAAAGTTGAAAATAGAAATTTTGATGTTAGAAAACAATTATTAGAATATGATAATGTAATTAATGAACAAAGAAAAGTTATATATAAGCAAAGAAATATTTTATTAAACAAAGAGAATATTTTTTCTACTATAACAGATATATCTAAAGATGTATTTTTATCAGTAATTAAAAAATATTTATATACAAATCATACAAAATCTATTTTTAATAAATTTATTTCACTAGAAAAATTTTTATTAAAAAAATTTCATATAAAAATTGCTTTTCCAAATTATTTAAAAAGTATGGATAAACATTATAAAAATAAAATTTTAAATTTAGTATTAAAAAAATTTAAAATAAATTATTTTATTAAAGAAAATTTAATTGGTTCTAAAAATATGAGAAATATAGAAAAATCTATTATGTTAAAAAAAATAGATTTATTTTGGCAAGAACATTTATCTGATATGGAATATTTAAGACAAGGAATACATTTAAGGGGATATGCTCAAAAAGATCCTAAATTAGAATATAAACGTGAATCTTTTATTATTTTTTCAAATATGTTAGAGTCATTAAAATATGAAGTAATTTTAGAATTAAGTCAAATTAGTTTATCTCAATTTGATCCATATGGTGATCAAAAAGTAAATTATAAATTTTCTATTAATAATAAATATCTTAAAAAAGCAAGAAAATATTTTTTAAAAAATAAAAATATTGAAGATTATTGTATTGAATATGATAATCTTAAAAAAAATATATCAAGAAATGATTTATGTTATTGCCAATCAGGTAAAAAATATAAATATTGTCATGGTATTTTAAAATAATATTATATTTGAAAATTTGTTATTATTTTTTTAAGTTGATAATACATTATAGATAATTTTAAAAATAAATTTTGATAGTATAAATTTACTTTTAATATAATATAAATATGTAGGTAATATTTTTATATTTTTTTATTTAATATTATATAAGTAATTTATATTTAAAAAAATATAAATATTATTTTTTAAAATTTTTCTAAAATTATGTATATAAATATAAAATTAAAACTTTAAAAAATTAATTATTATTACTTTACATTTATATTGATATAAACTATTTTTTCATATTTGTCATTATTATTAAATAAAATTTTTATTTATGATAACTTTTTTATATTTATATAAAAACTTTTACTTTGAAAAATTATTTTCAAATTTTAATTAAATTTTATATATATAAATTATTTAATTATCTTTCTTTTATATAAAAAATTTAAATAAATATTATATTATTTAATATTATTCATTTTATTATAAAATAAATTTTTAAATTTTTTATTTTTTTTTTAATAAAAGAGGAGTATTTTTTATGTTTCAAAATAATTATAAGGATATTGATATAGATCCCATAGAAACACAAGAATGGATAGATTCTATGAAATCTATAATACAGGAAGACGGCAATAATAGAGGAATTTTTATAATTCGTTCTATATTAAAAAAATATAAAAATATTTTTAATTCATGTTTAAAAAAAAATTTAATTTCTGATTATATTAATACTATTTCTGTTGAAAATGAAGAAAACTATCCTGGTAATCTTAAATTAGAAAAAAAAATTTGTACTGCTGTACGTTGGAATGCAATAATGATGGTTTTAAGAGCGTCTAAAAAAAAATTAGATTTAGGTGGGCATTTAGCTTCTTTTCAATCTTCTGCTATAATTTATGAAGTATGTTTTAATCATTTTTTTCATGCAGATCATGAATCTTTTTTAGGAGATATAATTTATTTTCAAGGACATATATCTCCGGGTATTTATTCTAGAGCATTTTTAGAAGGTAGAATTTCTGAAAATAAATTAAATAATTTTAGACAAGAAATAGGAGGAAAAGGTTTATCTTCTTATCCTCATCCAAAATTAATGTCTGATTTTTGGCAGTTTCCTACAGTATCTATGGGTTTAGGTCCAATTTGTGCTATTTATCAAGCGAAATTTTTAAAGTATTTATGTAATAGAAATTTAATTAAATTTAATAAACGTAAAATATATGCTTTTTTAGGAGATGGAGAAATGGATGAACCAGAATCTAAAGGTGCTATTCATATTGCCTCTCGTGAAAAACTAGATAATTTAATATTTCTTATTAATTGTAATTTACAAAGATTAGATGGACCAGTAATAGGAAATGGGAAAATTATTAATGAATTAGAAAGTTTTTTTTATGGTGCAGGTTGGAAAATAATTAAAGTAATTTGGGGTAGTAAATGGGATAAATTATTTAAAAAAGATAAAAGTGGGAAGTTAATTCAATTAATGAATGAAACTTTAGACGGTGATTATCAAACTTTTACATCTAAGGACGGAGCATATATTAGAAAAAATTTTTTTGGAAAATATCCAGAAACTATAAAATTAGTAAAAAATATGACTGATCAAGAAATATGGAATTTAAATAGAGGAGGTCATGATTTTAAAAAAGTTTATACTGCTCTAAAGAAAGCTCAAGAAGTTAAAAATAAACCTGTAGTAATATTTTTTCATACAATTAAAGGTTATGGTTTAGGAAGTAGTATTGCTGCAACAAATATTGCACATCAAGTTAAAAAAATTAGTTTTAAAGATATCGTAAATATTAGCTATAATTTTAAATTATCATTTTCAGATACAGAATTAAAAAAATTACCTTATATAACTTTTTCAAAATTTTCTGATGAATATAAATATCTCCATAATCGTAGAAAAAAATTAGGTGGTTATATTCCTAAAAGACGAAAAAATTTTACAGAACATATATTTATTCCTGATTTAATTGATTTTAAGTCTTTATTTTTACCACAAACAAAAAAAATTTCTACAACTATTGCATTTGTTAGAGTATTGTACATATTATTAAATAATTTAAATATTAAAGATAGAATTGTTCCAATTATTGCTGATGAAGCTCGAACATTTGGTATGGAAGGTTTATTTAGAAAAGTTGGAATTTATAATTTTAATGGTCAAAATTATGTTCCTCAAGATCAAGAAATATTATCTTATTATAAAGAAGATCAAAAAGGACAGATTTTACAAGAAGGTATTAATGAACTTGGAGCAGCTGCTTCTTGGATAGCTGCTGCAACTTCTTATAGTACTAATAATTTTCCTATGATACCATTTTATATTTATTATTCTATGTTTGGATTTCAGAGAGTTGGAGATTTATATTGGGCTGCAGGAGATCAACAAGCTCGAGGATTTTTAATAGGAGGAACATCTGGACGTACGACTTTAAATGGAGAAGGATTACAACATGAAGATGGACACAGTCATATTCAATCTTTAACTATTCCTAATTGTATTTCTTATGATCCTGCATATGCTTATGAAGTAGCTGTTATTATTCAAAATGGTTTAAAAAGAATGTATGGTAAAAAACAAGAAAATATTTATTATTATATTACAACAACAAATGAAAATTATTTAATGCCCGGATTAATAGATGGTACAGAAGAAGGAATATGTAAAGGAATATATAAATTAGAAACTTATTCTGGAAAAGAACATTTCTTGCAACTATTAGGTTCAGGATCAATATTACATGTTGTGAGAAAAGCAGCTAAAATTTTATTTAAAAATTATAATATTGGGTCAGACGTTTATAGCGTTACTTCTTTTACAGAATTAGCTAGAAATGGGCAAGATTGTGATCGTTGGAATATGTTAAATCCGTCTTGTCAACCTAAAATTCCATATATTAGTTCTATTTTAAAAGATTATCTTACTATTGCATCTACAGATTATATGAAATTGTATGCTGAACAAGTAAGAAAATATATTCCTTCTCAACTTTATAGAGTTTTAGGAACTGATGGATATGGATGTTCTGATAGTAGAAAAAATCTTCGTAAACATTTTGAAATAGATGAATATTATATTGTAGTAGCTGCATTAGGAGATTTATATAAATGCGGGAAAATAAATGTCCAATTAGTTTTAGATGCGATAAAAAAATTTAATATTAATATAGATAAAATAAATCCGCGTTTAGTATAAAGGAGTAAATTTTAAAGTGAGTATTAAAATTAAAATGCCTGATATTGGTATAGATCAAGCAGAAGTAATAGAAGTTTTAATAAATGTTCAAGATAAAATAAAAAAAAATCAAACATTAATTGTTGTAGAAGGACAAAAAGCATCGATTGAAATTCCCTGTTCTACAGATGGAATTATAAAAAAAATTCATGTAAAAAAAGGAGATATAGTTAAACTAAATACTTCTATTATTACCTTAAAAAAATTAAAAAAAATAAAAAATAATACATTGAATTTTATTCAAGATCCTTTATTACAAAAAAAAAATATATCTCAAGATTTAAAAAAAAAAAATCATACTTCTATTTTAGTACGTTCATCTCCTTCTGTGAAAAGATTATGCAGAAAATTAAATATATCTATTACAAAAATCCCTGGAACAGGTAGAAAAAATAGAGTATTAAAAGAAGATGTAAAAAAATATTTTTCTTCTAAAACAAATATAAATAAACAAGATTTATATAAAAAAGATTTTAATATTTCTAAAAATTTATTACATAATAACAATGTTAATATAAAGAAAAATAATATTTTTCTTAGTAAAATACAAAAAATTTCAAGTGAACGTTTTTCTAAAAATTGGAAAGAAGTACCTCATGTTACTCAATTTGATAAAGTTGATATTACTAAATTAGATAAATTTAGAAATAAAATTAATAAATATTTTAAATATAAAAATATCAAATTTACATTATTAACTTTTATTATTAAAGCTGTTGCAATTAATTTATTAAAATTTAAAAACTTTAATAGTATATTACATCGCAAAAAAGACAGAATTGTTATTAATAAAAATATTAATATAGGTATTGCAGTAAACACTAAAAATGGAATTGTAGTACCAGTGATTAAAGATGTGAATAAAAAAAATATTAAAGATATTACTGAAGAACTTATATATTTATCAGAAAAATCTCGAAATAATACATTAATAATGGATGATATGAGTAATGGAAGTTTTACTATTTCTAGTTTAGGAGGTTTTCAAGTAGGTTCATTTACACCTATTATTAATTGTCCTGAAGTAGCGATATTAGGCGTTTCTCGTTCTAAAATAGAACCAGTATGGAATAAAAAATCTTTTATTCCTCGTTTATTATTACCTTTATCTTTATCTTATGATCATCGCGTAATCAATGGGGTAGATAGTGCTCTTTTTATGCAATATTTAAATAAAAATTTATCTAATTTTTATAAAATATTATTTTAATGTATAAATGCAATTCAATAAAAATATAATTTATATTAATTATATCACTTATGGACATTACAGATGAATAAAGAAATTAATACTAATTTAGTGGTTATAGGAGGAGGTCCAGCAGGTTATTCAGCTGCCTTTAGAGCTTCTGATTTAGGAATTAAAACAATTTTAATAGAAAAAAGTAAAGTTTTAGGTGGAGTTTGTCTAAATATGGGATGTATTCCTTCAAAAACTTTATTACATTTTGCAAAATTTTTACAAGAATATCAAGAATTTCTGGATTTAAATATTTTTTTTAATAAAATTGATTTTAATTTAAAAAATTTAAAGATTTGGAAAAATAATATTATTCAAAAAATGAATAATGGATTAAATATTTTAGCTAATAAAAGAAATATAAAAATAATTTACGGAAAAGCTTCTTTTATAAATAAAAATAAAATTATTGTTGATAATGATACTAATAAAAAATTTTTTATAAATTTTAAAAATGTTATTATTGCTTCTGGTTCAAAACCAATAAAATTACCTTATGTTAAAACATCAGAAAAAAGAGTTTGGTACTCTACAGAAGCATTAAATGTTCCTTTTATTCCAAATCGTATGTTAGTTATTGGAGGAGGAATTATTGGGTTAGAAATGGCAACAGTTTATAGTTCTTTAGGTGCGAAAGTTGATGTAATAGAAAATTCTGAAAGAATATTACCCTCTGTTGATATAGATATTAGCAGTTTTTTTATGCAAACAATTAAAGAAAAATTTAATTTAATGTTACAAACTTCTATTAAAAATATTAATTTTAAAAAAGATTATATATTAGTTGAAATTAAACAAAAAGATATTATAAAAAAAATGCATTATGATGTAATTCTTGTTTCAATAGGAAGATTTCCAAATACAAATTCTTTAAAATTAAATAATACAGAAGTTCAATTAAATGAACGTAAATATATTATTACAGATCAGCAATGTAGAACAAATATTTCAAATATATTTGCTATAGGAGATGTATCTGGTCCTCCAATGTTAGCTCATAAAGGTATATATGAAGGTCATATTTCTTCGGAAGTAATTTTTGGAAAAAATCATTTTTTTGATACAAAAATTATTCCTAATGTTTGTTATACAGACCCAGAAGTTGCATGGGTAGGAATTACAGAACAAGAAGCAGCAGAAAAAAATATATCATATTCTACGTCTATTTTTCCATGGAATGTTTTAGGTCGTGCTCATGCTTCAAATTCTTCTATAGGATTAACAAAATTAATATTTAATAAAAATACTAGACAAATTATTGGAGGTTCTGTTATTGGAAGAAATGCAGGAGAATTATTAGGGGAAATTACATTAGCTATAGAAATGGGTTGTGATGTTTCTGATATTTCATTAACTATGCATGCTCATCCTACTTTATATGAATCTATAAATTCTGCATCAAAGATGTTTGAAGGAACAATTACTGATTTATTAAATATAAAATAATTTTCTTACAACTTTTTTTTTTGATGTTATGCGTTATAAGTTATACATAACATCAAAATTTTAATTATTATAAATCATTTAATTTATTAAAAACATTATAATTATTAGTTAATAAATTTTAATTAATTAAATATTTTTTAAATAATTTTTTTATAAAATTATTATATAAATTTAAAAAATTTTTTTACATATGATTTGATATTAAACTTTCATATTTAATTTATTATATTTAGATATTTTATAAAGAATATTATAAAATATATTTAATAAAATATAATTTTTTTAATAAATTTAAATAAGTAATTATATACATATATTTAATTATTTTTTATCAGAAATATATAATTTAATAATTGATATAAATATTTATTTATAATAAAAAATACTTTTATTAACTTAAATTATTTTTTTAATTTATAGAATATATTTTTGAAAGATTTGTTTTAATATATTTTTAAAAATAATAATTTTCATATATATTTTTTAAATTTTGATTTTTATATATTGTATTATATGTAATAATATTTTATAAATTTATATAATTTTTTATTTAAACTTTGTGTTTTAAAAAATTTTTTATTTATTTTTTTTTAAAATTATTATCATTTTAATATAATTTTTTTATATATTTAATAAATTTATTATATAATTTTATATACTAAAAGATGTTCCGCAACTACATGTAGTTTTTGAGTTAGGATTAGTAACAATAAATTTTGATCCGTTTAAATTTTCAATATAATCTATTTTCCCTCCGATTAAATATTGTAAGCTAATTGGATCAATAACAATAAAAATTTTTGATTGATAAATTATATAATCTTTTTTATTACTTTTTTTATCAAATTTAAATCCATATTGAAAACCGCTACATCCGCCTCCTGTAACGTATATTCTAAATTTGATATCTTGATTATATTTTTTCTTAATTAAATTTTTAATTTGTAAAATCGCAGATTTAGTGAATTTAAGTGTGTTGTTAAAATTTTTTTTCATTAATATAATATCTTTTTTAAATAAAATTTATTTTTTTAAAATTAAAGTGTTTCAAACTAAAAAAAATTTTTAAATAGTTTATATTTATATGAATATAAATGTATTTTTATTAAATTTTTACTTAATATTTAATATTTTTAGATTTTTTTTTAAATAATTATTTTTTTCTTAAAAAAGTAGGAATATCTAAATATGAATTCTTTTTATCAATTATTTTTTGAATATTTTTATTTTTTATTTTTTCTGTATTTTTATAAGAAAAATTCAAAGGATTTAATCTTTTATATCGGTAGTCATTTATTTTATCTGTTATAGGAGTATTATTATTTTTATTAACGGTTTCTAGTTGTTTTTCTAAACCAATACCTGTAGCTACAACAGTTACTCTTAATTCATCGTTCATATCCGGATCTAATGAAGTTCCAATAACTACTGTTGCATTATCAGAAGAAAATGCACGTATAGTATTTCCAACTATTTCAAATTCGTCTAATCTAAGATTCATACCTGCAGTAATATTTACTAACACGCCTTTTGCTCCTGATAAATCAACATCTTCTAAAAGAGGACTAGAAATAGCAATTTCTGCCGCTTCTTCTGATCTATTTTCTCCAGAAGAAATTCCAGTTCCCATCATAGAATAACCCATTTCAGACATTACTGTACGTACATCAGCAAAATCAACATTCATTAACCCAGGTCTAGTAATTAATTCTGCTATACCTTGAACTGCACCTTTTAAAATATTATTAGCTGCACTAAATGCGTCTAATAAAGAAATTCCTCTGTTCAAAACTTTTAATAATTTATCATTTGGAATAATAATTAAAGAATCAACATATTTAGATAGTTCTAAAATTCCTTGATCCGCGCATAATGTTCTTTTCTTACCTTCAAAATGAAATGGTTTTGTTACTACTGCAACAGTTAATATACCTAATGATTTTGCTACTTCTGCGATTACTGGAGCAGCTCCTGTTCCTGTTCCTCCTCCCATTCCAGCTGCTATAAATATCATATCAGCTCCTTCTAAAGCTTTTTTTAAGATCTCTTTATCTTCTTCAGCTGCAGTTTTTCCAATCTCAGGATTTGCTCCTGCTCCTAGACCTTTTGTTACATTAATTCCGATTTGTATAATTTGACTTACTTCTATTTTTCTTAAAGCTTGCGCATCAGTATTAATAGCAAAAAATTCTACTCCTTCAATGTTTTCTTTTACCATATGTTCAACAGCGTTTCCTCCTCCTCCGCCAACTCCAATTACTTTAATAACTGCATCATTACTTGCTTCTACTTGTTCAAACATGTTAATTTCCTATTATATTATTTTGAATTAAAAATATTAATATTTTATTAAGATTATTTAAATATTCTAAAATTTAAAAAAATTTTTTATGATATTAAACCAATTTTTTTCTCTATATATAAAATTATTTTCTAAAGTATATTTTTTATTGTAAAAATTTAATAAACCAATTACTGTAGAATATTCAGGCTGATTAATATCATATTGTAACCCAGTGATGTTTTTTACGGAACCGATTCTAACTTTCATTTGAAAAACTCTTTCTGCACAGTCAATAAAAAATTTAGTTTTAGACACTCCTCCTGTAATTACGATTCCTCCGTTAAAATGATATTTAGAATTATTTTTTTTAAATTGTTTTTGTAATTTTAAAATTTTTTTATTAATTATTTCTAATAATTCTAAACATCTTAATTCAATTACTTCAATGAGTTTTTCTTGATTAAAAGTTTGTGATTTATTATTTGTAGATTTTTTTATTTCAATTTTTTTTAAATTTTCTTGAAGAAAACTTGATGCACATCCATATTTTATTTTTAAATACTCTGCATCAGACATGGAAATTGAAAAAGCATAAGAAATATCTTTTGTAATAATATTACCAGCATATGGTATGACTTGACTATGTTGTAGCGATCCATCAATATAAATTAAAAGATCTATAGTTCCTCCACCAATATCAAGCATACATACACCTAGTTGTTTTTCTTCTTCTGTTAAAATTGCTTGACTAGAAGCTAAACCTGAAAATATTACTTTATTTACATGTAGATTACATTTTTTAACAGCCTTAATAATATTTTTTTCTATGTTATAATAAGATGTTATTAAATGTACTTTAGCTTGCATACGAATTCCAGATAAACCTAAAGGATTTTTTATTCCTTTTTGTTCATCAATAATATATTCTTGAGGAATTACATGTAAAATATGACATTTATCATTAATTCTAACAGATTTTGCTGTATTAATTACATTTTTTATATCTTCTTTATTTACTTCTCCTGTATTAATTGATACCATACCAATTTCATTTTTATATTGAATATATTTATTTGAAAAAGATAAATTAATAGAATTAATTTTTCGATTTGACATTTTTTCTGCTTGATGGACCGATTTTTTTATACATTGTACCATTGATTCTAGATCATGAATATTTCCTTTATCAATACCTTGAGAAGGACAATTACCTATACCTAGAAATTTAATTTCTCCATTTTTAATTTTTTCTCCTATTAAAACAGTAACTTTTGTAGTTCCAATTTCTAGACCTACAATTAATTTTTTATTAGTTAATTTTATCATTTTTAACTCGTAATATATTTTTATTTATTTAAATCATGTAAATTTTATTATATATTTTTGTATTTCATATAAATTAAATTACTTAATTTTATATTTTTTGAATATAATTTTATAAATTTTTTATTAATTTAATTAAAATATTTTTAATATTTATTTTTTTAAAAATGTTATAAGAATATTTTTAAGAATTATGAATTAGTTTTGCACTTCTTAAAATAGCACTTCTAGATCTTGAATTGTGTAGTATTTCTTTTTTTGTAGGAAAAATTTTTTTAAATATTTTAAATTTATATTTTTTTTTATGCATTTTTTTTAATTCTTGATATGTTAATGGTATATTTTTTGGTATATTAGGTATTTTACGACTATTTTTAAACATAAATTTTTTTATAATTTTATCTTCTAATGAATGAAAACTAATTACAGATAATATACCTCCTGGTGACAAAACTTTTATTGTTTCTAATAATACTTTTTTTAATTCTTTTAATTCTTTGTTTAGATAAATTCTGATAGCTTGAAAACTTCTTCTAGCAGGATTTTTTTTTTGATATGGAGTAGATTTTAATATTAAATTATATAAATCAGATGTTCGTAGTATTGGTTGAATATTATTTTGTTTATAAATATTGTATGCAATCTTTTTATAATATCTTTCTTCTCCATATTTTTTTAATATATTTTCTATTTTTTTTTTTTTAGATTTAATTAACCATTGTGCAGCAGAAATACCTTTTTTTTGGTTTATTCTCATATCTAAAGGTCCATCTTTTTTAAAAGAAAATCCTCTGTTTGGATCATCTAATTGTACAGAAGA
The DNA here is from genome assembly GCF_964058995.1 of Buchnera aphidicola (Chaitophorus populicola). GTDB lineage: Bacteria > Pseudomonadota > Gammaproteobacteria > Enterobacterales > Enterobacteriaceae > Buchnera_J > Buchnera_J aphidicola_BO. Next base: position 191,508 of record NZ_OZ060382.1, read on the forward strand.
AATTCCTAAATCTAATAAAATTCCATTGACTTTTTTTATAATGTTATGTTTTTTACAAAATTTTTTTATATTTGAAAATGAACCTTGAATAAAAGTAAATCTTTTATCTTTAATTTTATGAGCGATCTTTATAGATTGTGGATCTTTATCAATAGCATATAATTTTCCATGACAATTAAGTTTTTTTAAAATAGATCGACTATGACCTCCCGATCCAAATGTTGCATCAATATAAATTCCATTTTTAATTATTTTTAAAGATTTAATTGATTGTTTTAATAATACAGGAACATGCATTTATATTATTTACCGAAAATTAATAAGATTATAAGAATATTTTATAATAGATTTTTTATTTTTATATAAAATATAAATATTTGATATAAAAATTTTTTATAAATAATAAATTTATACAATTTTACATATTTTTAAAATTTAAATTTTAAAAAAATTGTTAATTGTTATAATTTTTTTAATTTTTTATATATATGAATATATTATTTTAAATTTTTTTTACTTTTAAAACATTAATTAGTTTATATAATTGCTTATAAATTTGTTTAATAAATTTTTTATCTCCTTTAGTAGTAATAATTATAGAAAATAATTTTTTATTTGAAATTGGTTTCATTTGCATATTTTCAATATGATATCCTCTTTGTGCAAATAAACTTATAATTCTAGATAAAATATATGATTCATTTTCTGTAATTATAGATAAAGTTTGTTTCATAATTTATGTTTTCCTTATTTTTTTTAATTGCATATCGTTCATTCCTCCTCCTTTAATTTGCATAGGATAGATATGTTCAGTAGAATCAATTTTAATATCTACAAATACAAGTTTATTTTGAGAAAGGTAGTTTAATGCTTGTTTTATTTTTTTTTTTAAAGTCTGAGGATTAGAAATAGATATACCGATATGTCCATAAGATTGAGCAAGTTTTACAAAATTTGGTAAAGATTTCATATATGAATGTGAATGTCTACCATTATATATAATATCTTGCCATTGCTTAACCATGCCTAAAGCACTGTTATTTAAATTAAATATTATAATAGGAATTTGATATTGCATTGCGGTAGATAGTTCTTGAATATTCATTTGAATACTTCCATCTCCTGTAATACAAATGACATTTTTTTTAGGAAGAGCTAATTTGACGCCTAATGCAGCTGGAAATCCGAACCCCATAGTACCTAAGCCTCCAGAATTAATCCATCTTCTAGGTTTATCAAATAAATAATATAAAGCAGTAAACATTTGATGTTGTCCAACATCTGAAGTAATATAAAATTTTCCTTTAGTTAACTTTAATATTGTTTGTATTACATATTGTGGTTTAATTTTTGTTGTGCTATTTTTATATTCTAAATTATTAATTTTTTTCCAGAAAAAAATTTTTTTCCACCATAATAAAATTTTTTTATTAGATTTTGGATATTCTTTTTTTTTTAAATATTTTATAAATTTTTTTAAAACTTTTTTAATATCTCCAATAATTTCAATATCTGCTTTTATTGTTTTAGAAATAGATGTAGGATCTATATCTACATGTATTATCTTTGCAAAAGGACAATATTTTTTTACATTATTTGTAGTTCTATCATCGAATCTAACTCCTAATGCTAAAATAATATCAGAATAATGCATACTCATATTTGCAGCGTATGTTCCGTGCATTCCTAACATTCCTAAATTTTGAGAATGCGTCCCAGGAAATCCTCCCAACGCCATAAGTGAATTAGTGACTGGAAGATTTAATTTTTCTATAAAATATTTTAATTGTTTTGAGCAATTAGAATTTATAACTCCACCTCCAATATATACTATTGGTTTTTTTGCTTGTATAATTTTTTTTATAGATTTTTGAATTAATTTTTTTTTAATTTTATTATAATTTTTATAAGATTTGATATAAATTTTTTTTGCATGAATATAAGGAATTTTTTTTTCTGAAGATAAAATATTTTTAGGTAAATCTATAACAACAGGTCCAGGTCTTCCGTTTAATGCAATTTGAAAAGATTGTTTTATTGTGTGAGCAATATTTTGAGTTTTTTTTACTAAAAAACTATGCTTTACTATAGGTCTAGAAATTCCTATCATGTCGCATTCTTGAAAAGCATCATATCCAATTAATTTTAAATCTACTTGTCCCGAAATAACAATCATAGGAATAGAATCCATATATGCTGTAGCAATTCCAGTGATTGCATTAGTTGCTCCTGGACCAGAAGTCACTAACACTACTCCTATTTTTCCTGTAGCTCGTGTATAACCATCTGCCATATGAGTTGCAGCTTGTTCATGACGTACTAAGATATGTTGTATTTTTTTGACATTTTTTAAAGCGTCATATATTTCTAAAACTGCGCCTCCAGGATATCCAAAAATATGCTTTACTCCTTGATCAATTAATGATCTTACAAGAATTTCTGCACCTGAAAAAATTTTCATATATATTCTCTAATATTTTATTTTTTTAAAAATTTTAAGAAAAACTAAATTATTTTTATTATAAAAATATATTTATTATTAATAAATAATAAATAATTTAAGTAAAAATTTTATAGTTTTTTAATGAATTTATGATTTTTATAATAAAATCGTTTTATATAGAATTATTAATGATTATTAATATAAATAATATTATTTTATAAGTAATTAAATTTGATATTATTTTTTAATTTAAAAATTAATAAATAAATATTAAATATAATAACAGAAGAATGAAAAAAAAAATATTATATAATAAATAAATATAAATTTTTTAATGTTATTTTAATAATCTTTATAAAGATATTATATATTTAAATTAATTAATAAAATTATTTATTAATAAATAATTTTATATAAAAATTTTTATAGTAATTATATATAAATATTTTATCTAATTAATTAATATTAATAATTATATTTTTTATTAAAATATTTATTTTAATTTTAAGTATTATTTTTATTTTAATCTAATTAATTTATATATTATTTATAGTTTTTTAATAATTAAATTGTAATTTGATTCTCGAGAGTAATATGAATATAAATTTTTTTTTAAAAAGAATAATAATATTATTTTTTGTCTTTATCACATTATTTTTTTCACAATTAGCTTTATGTGAAAATCAAACTAATACTACAAATGATTTTGTTTCAAATACAAATCTTAATTTAGCGCCGATGTTAAGAAATATTATGCCTTCTATAGTACGTGTGATTACTAGTTATCATGATTTTCATGGTAGATATTTTTATAATGCTTCAGAAGAAAACAAAATAGATAATTCTTTAAATTTAAACCAAAATAATTTTAAATATAAAAATTTTTTTAATAAAAATAAATTATTAAAAATATATAAAAAATATACTTTTAGCCATATAAATAGTCATAAATTAGGTTCAGGAGTTATTATTGATTCTAAAAACGCTTATGTTATAACTAATTATCATGTTATTCATGAAGCTTTTAAAATAGATGTTTATTTAACTAATGGAAAAATATATAATGCAAAATTAGTAGGAAAAAGTAGAAATATGGATTTAGCTTTACTTCAATTATGTGATGCAGATAATTTAAAATCTATAAATATAGCGGATTTTAAAACTGTGCATATTGGAGATTATGCTATTGCAATAGGTAGTCCATATAATTTAAAAAATTCTGTTAGTTTTGGAGTAGTGTCTGCTTTACGAAGACATAATGAAGCATTGAATTTATATGATGATTTTATTCAAACTGATGCAGCAATTAATCATGGAAATTCTGGTGGACCATTAGTAAACACTAAAGGTGAATTAATTGGTATAAATACTTCTGTTTTATCTGATTCTGATAATTCTGGTAATATTGGTATTGGTTTTTCTATACCTACAAATACTATTTTAAGATTTGTAAAACAAATTAAAAAAAATGGAGAATATCATCAAGGAGAATTAGGAATTTTAGCTACACAGTTAAATGATTATATAATAGATGAATTAAATCTTTCTGTTCATCATGGAATATTAATAAATTCTGTTCAAGAAAATTCTGCTGCGCAAAAAAGTGGTTTATTTCCTGGAGATATAATTATTTCAGTAAATAAGAAAAAATTTCATAGTATGTTTACTTTAAGGTATATTTTAAAAGATTTTGTAGAAAATGATGTTATTTATTTAAAAATTATAAGAAATAATCAATATATTACTAAAAAAATAAAATTAAAATATTATCCATCACTTGTACAACATGCAGCAAAATTTCATTATAAATTAGACGGTGTTTTAGTAAAAGTATATGATTTAAAAAAAAATCAAACAAAATTAAAAAGTTTTATAGATTATTATACAAATAATTTTTTTACTCCTAATATAAATGGAATTATTATAAAAAATATAAATAAACATAGTTTTGCTAAAAGATCTGGATTATGCAAGGATGATATCATTATTTCAGTAAATCATGTAAAAGTTGATAGTATGGAGTCTTTTAAAAAAGCTTTATCTATTTATCAAAATATTATTATTTTAGAAATTTTTCGACAAACAGATAAAATTTTTTATATTATTTTTTAAAATGATTATAATTTTTTTTACACCGCCCAGAATTTTTATATAATTTATCGGGCGGTTTCAATATTTTTATAATATTGAAAATTTTAAGAATAATTATTTTTTATTTCTTAATAAATGATTAATTTCTGTTTTATTTAAAGTTTTAGAATCTACTTTTTTAACTATAATAGCGCTATATAAACTATATTTTTTATCTTCAGAAGGTAGACTTCCTGATACTACAACTGATTTTTTAGGAACTCTTCCATAATATATTTTTCCGTTAGTACGATCATATATTTTAGTACTTTTACCAATAAAAACACCCATAGATATCACAGATCCTTTTTCTATAATAACTCCTTCAACTATTTCAGATCTTGCACCTATAAAACAATTATCTTCAATAATTGTAGGATTATTTTGTAAAGGTTCAAGAACTCCACCAATTCCAACTCCACCAGAAATATGAACATTTTTCCCTATTTGAGCACAAGATCCTATTGTTGCCCAAGTATCAATCATACTTTGACTACCGATATAAGCGCCTATATTTACAAAACAAGGCATTAAAATAGTATTTTTTTCAATGAATGATCCATATCTAACAATTGTGGAAGGAACTATACGAATTTTATCTTTTTCAAATTTCTTTTTTGTATAATTTTCGTATTTTAAAGAGACTTTATCATAATAAGAAGTAAAATTTGCATTAAATATTTTATTTTTTTTTAAATATAAAAATAGTAATATAGATTTTTTTATCCATTCTTGAGTAATCCATTTTTTATTAATTTTTTCTGATACACGAATTTTTCCATTATTAAGCATGTCTATAACAGTTTTTACTGCATTTAAAATTTTTTTATCATTCACAATAGTTTGTAGATTTTCTTTTTTTTTATACGCTGAATTAATTATTTTTTTTATATTATTCACATTTTTCTCAGTTTTTTTATAAATATATTTAGTTTAAATTTATTTTTTTAAATAATTTTTTCATTTTTTCGTAAAGTTAATACCTCATATCCAGTTTGTGTAACTAATATTGTATGCTCATATTGAGCAGATAAACTATTATCTTTTGTTTTTACAGTCCATTTATCTTTTTCGCAATATATATATCTTTTTCCAGAGTTAATCATAGGTTCAATTGTAAATATCATACCTTCTTTCAGTAATATTTTATTACGATGATCGTCATAATGTAAAACATAAGGTTCTTCATGAAAATTTTTTCCAATTCCATGTCCGCAGTATTCGCGTACAACAGAAAAATTATTTTTTTCTGCTATTTTTTGAATTTTCTTTCCTATATTTCTTAAAGGTAGATTTGGTTTTACAATTTTTATAGCTTCATATAAACTTTTTTGTGTAATATAACATAATTTTTTTGCAAGATTAGAACATTGACCTACAATAAACATTTTAGAAGAATCTCCAAAATATCCATCTTTAATTATAGAAATATCAATATTCAAAATATCTCCGTTTTTTAATTTCTCTTTATAACTAGGGATTCCATGACAGACTACATTATTTCTAGAAATACAAGTATATTTTGGATATCCTTGATATCCTAAACACGCTGAAATAACTTTTTTTTTATTATAAATATAATCTTTACAAATATCATCAAGCTCTCCTGTACTAATTCCAGGAGTTATATATTTTTGTATCATATTTAATACTTTAGCAGTAATTTTTCCTACTATTCTCATTTTTTCTATATCAAATTTATTTTTAATGATAATCACTATAAAATCCTATATTTTTTGATATTAATTCTTATTAATATTAAATATTTATAAAAATATATTTTATATTTTTTATACTTAATAAATGTATATTATAATATATATTTATTTTTTGTTCTCTTTAAAAATAATATTTTATATATATTTTTATTAAGGTATATATATAAATAATATAAATATATATAATATAAATAATATTTGTGTTTTAATTTTTACTAAAAAGTTTTTTTATAAATATATAGGTGATATATGATACAAATCTCTATGAAAAAAATGTTACAAGCAGGTGTTCATTTTGGACATCAAACACGTTATTGGAATCCTAAAATGAAGCCTTTTATATTTGGTTCACAAAATAAAATACATATTATTAATTTAGAAAAAACATTACCAATGTTTCAAAATGCGTTATTAGAGTTAAAAAAAATTCATTTACGAAATGGAAAAATTCTTTTTGTGGGTACAAAAAAATCTGCTCGTGATTTAATCAAAAAATCTGCTATTTTATGTAAACAATATTATGTTAATCATCGTTGGCTTGGTGGCATGTTAACTAATTGGAATACTGTACGACAATCTATACAAAATTTAAAAAATTTAGAAAATCAATCTCAAGATGGAACATTTGATAAACTTACTAAAAAAGAAGTTTTGCTGAGAACTCGTAAATTATGTAAATTAGAAAATAGTTTAGGAGGAATAAAAAATATGGGTGGTATTCCAGATTGTTTGTTTATTATAGATGCTAATTATGAAAGTATTGCTATAAAAGAAGCAAATCATTTAAATATTCCTGTATTTTCTGTTGTAGATACAAATTCTAATCCTGATGGAGTGAATTTTATTATTCCAGGCAATGATGATGCTATTCGATCTGTAAATTTTTATTTAGAACAAGTAGTTTTAACAATTCAAGAAAATATTAAAAAAAAAGAATTTACATATGATGATGTTTTTAAAACAAATTAATATTTTAAATATATATTTAAAAAGATTTATAAAATTTTTATTTAAATTTTTTACAGTGTTTAAAAATTTATTTTATTAATAATATATTAAAGAAGGTTTTATGAAAATTTCATCGAATTTAGTAAAAAAATTAAGAATCATAACTGGATCTGGTATTTTAGATTGTAAAAAAGCTTTATTAAAAACACAAGGCAATATTGATGTAGCTATTGATTATTTAAGAAAAAAAGGAAAATCTAAAGCATTAAACAAAACATCTAGAAAAACTTTACAAGGATCTATATTTACTAAAATTAAAAAAAATATAGGAGTAATTTTAGAGATAAATTGTGAAACAGATTTTGTATCTAAAGATAAAAATTTTATTGATTTTGGAAATAAAATTATAGAATATGCTTTACAAAAAAAAATAAATGATTTAAATCAAATACAAAGAAAATTTGATTCTGATAAAATGAATTTAATTTCTATACTAGGTGAAAATATTCAAATTTCTAAATATTCTATTTTAATTGGTAATTTTATTCACAATTATTTACATCATTTTAGAATAGGTGTTTTAGTGCAAAGTAATTCTGAAAATTGTTCTATAATGAAATATATTGCAATGCATATTGCAGCTAGCAAACCTTTATATTTAAATCCTGAAAGTATTCCGAATGAAGTTCTTACAAAAGAAAAAAATATTCAGTTAGATATGTCTTTACAAACAGGAAAATCTAATTTTATAGCAGAAAAAATAGTTTCTGGAAGAATGAAAAAATTTTTTAGTGAAATTACTTTAGTCAAACAACCTTTTGCATTAGATCCAAAAAAAACTGTTGAACAATATTTATTAGAACATAAGATTTTATTAAAAAATTTTATTCGTTTTGAGGTTGGTGAAAAAATTATATAAATTATAAAATTTTTAATTACCTTAAATTTTTTTATATTCATTACACAAAAAATTTTATTTAAATTTTTTAATAAATATTGTCTTGATAGGTTTTTATTATGGTGAAATGTAATAATTTTCTTAAATATTCTCGAGTAGTTTTAAAATTAAGCGGAGAATCTTTAACTGGTGTAAATAGTAATTCTAGTATTGATGCACATTCTTTACTTTTTTTATCTAAAGAAATTAAAAAGATTACAGATTTAAATGTAGAATTAGCTATTGTAATAGGTGCTGGAAATTTATTTAGAGGAAATAAATTACAAAATTGTGGTATGAATAGAGTAGTTGCAGATCATATTGGTATGCTTTCAACTGTGATAAATGGATTAGCATTAAATAATTTTATTAGTCAAATGAATATTAAAACTGTATTAATGTCTTCTATTCCATTAAATGGAATTTGTGAAATTTATGATTGGAACAAAGCTATAGATTTATTATCGCAAAAAACTGTTGTAATATTTTCTGCTGGCATTGGAAACCCTTTTTTTACAACAGATTCAGCTGCATGTTTAAGAGCTATTGAAATTCAAGCTGATATCGTATTAAAAGGTACAAATGTAGATGGAGTATATACATCTGATCCAAAAAAAAATATTAATGCTGTTTTATATTCTCAATTAACATATAAAAAAGTGTTAGAAAAAGAATTTAAAGTAATGGATTTATCAGCTTTTACTTTAGCTAGAGATTATAAATTACCTATTCGAGTTTTTAATATTAATAAATTAAACGCTTTGTTTAGAATTATCAAAGGTTTTAATGAAGGTACCTTAATAAATTAATTATAAAATATTTTTAAATGAAAATATAAACATATTAAATATGAATTAAAATTAATTTTTTACATAAAATATTTTTAAATACATTAAAATAGAGTTAAATTATGATAAGTGATCTTAAAAATCAAACTAAAGAAAAAATGGAAAATTGCATTAAAAATTTTATTCATATTATAAATACTTTAAGAACTGATAGAGCTTCTCCTGATTTATTAAAAAATTTATATGTTGAATATTATGGCAAAAAAACAATTTTAGGTAATATTTCTAATATCATTGTAGAAGATGCTCGTACTTTACGAATTAATACTTTTGATCATAAAATAAATAAAAAAGTTGAAAAAGCTATTATAAATTCTAATTTAGGATTAAATCCAGTTTCTGTAGGACATGTAATTCGAGTACCAATACCGCCATTAACCGAAGATAGAAGAAAAGAATTAATTAAAATTTTACATAAAAAATCTGAAATTAGTAAAGTATCTATTAGAATAGTTCGTAAAGAATCTAATGATTTAGTAAAAAATTTTGTTAAAAATAAAGATATTAGTCAAAATGAAGAAAAAAAAATACAAAATGAAATTCAATTATTAACAAATTTTTATATTAAAGAAATTAATAATTTAACGATAAAAAAAGAAAAAGAACTAAATAATTTTTAAAATATAACTTTAATTTATATTTCTAAATTTTTAAATAAAACATTCTATAAAAATAAATTTATAGAAAGTAAGTCTTATAAATACATAATTTATATTATAAAAAATGTATGTTAATAAAATTTTTAAATATTAATAAATTATTTTATATTAAAAATATGAATATAAATATTATTTTTTTATAGTTATTATTACAAAGAATATATGATTAATATATTTTTATAGACAATAAAAAGAGCATATGACATATGTTAAAATTATATTTTTAAATTTTATTCTAAAAATAAAAATTAGATAAATGATTTATTATATGTCTTTCAAATAATAAGTAATTAAAACTATTTTAGTTTTATTTGTTTATATAATATAATTTTGTATAAATTTTTTAAATATATTTTATTTAAATACATTTTTTTAATAAAGTGTTTTATTAAAATAAAAATTTTCTATATAATTTAAAATTTGTCTTTTTATTTCTATTTAAATATATTAATTATTTTTTTATGTACATCATATAAAATTTAAATATATAAAATATATAAATTTATTTAAATATCAAATACATTGAATGTATTTTAAAAATAAATATATGCATATAATAAAAGTATTTATAAAAATATTTATGTTTTTAAAAAATTTTTATTTAAATAATTAATTATTTAACAATTATGAATATGTATTAATTGAGTTAGTTATAAATAAATTTATTCATCGAGAGGTTTTCTATTAAGAAAATTTATAATAATATGAAAATAAAAAAATTCTTTTTATTATTTTTATTAATTTTTAGTATAAATACTGGATATGCAAATAATAAAATATTATTTACAGAAATTTCATTTATAGGATTAGAACGAGTATCTCAAAAAGTAGCTTTAAGTTATATCACTTTTCATAAAAATGAATTTATTTCTGATAATGATATACAAAATAGTGTTCAAAATTTATTATCAAGTCATAAGTTTCAAAGTGTAAATTATTCTCAATTAAATAAAAAAATAATATTTACAATAAAAGAATTTCCTATATTATCTAAAATTTCTATTGAAAGTAATAATAAAATCAATGTTGATGTTATAAAAAATTTATTAAATACGTCTAAAATATTTAAACAAAAATTTTTCGATAAAAAAAAATTATCAATATTAAAACAAGAAATATTAAAATATTATTCTCAAATTTTAAGAAATCATGTTTTCGTGAGTTTTAAAGTTTTAGATAAAGAAAAAAATACTCAAAATTTAAAAATATGTATAGTAGATGAAGGAGCTACTTATATAAATAAATTGATATTTCTAAATAATAAAAATTTTAATACAGATTATCTTTTAAACTTATTTTCTTTTTATAAAAAATCAATTTTATTTCAAAAAAAATATTCTAATAATTTTAGTTATGAAAATTTTCAACAAGGATTAGAAAAATTATATCATTTATACAACAGCTTAGGATATTTGAATTTTCATATAATTAATACTGAGTTTAAGTATTTTAATAAAAAACATAATGTCGATATTATATTGAAACTTCATGAAGGAAGTCGTTATTTTGTTTCTTCTATTTTAATTCATGAAAAAAAACCATATATTATTAAAAATTCTGATATTGCATCATATATAAAAATTAATGAATTATACAATATTGATAATTTTTTTATTTTGCAAAAAAAAATTCAAGATTTACTTTTAAGACATGGATATTTTTATGCCAATATTTCTATCATTCCTACTGTAAATAAAATAAATAAAACAGTAGCATTTAATATCAATATTAATAAAGGTAATTCTTGTAAATTAAATAGTATTCGGATTCAAGGTAATCAAGGTATTAAAGAACAAGATTTAATGAACATAGTGAAATATCAAAAAAAAAATAGTATTGTTAATATAGATTTAATTAAAAAAGATTTACAAATTTTACAAGAAACAAATTTTTTTGATCAAATTTCTTTTTCAATTCATCCAGTATCTTTAACAAAGTCATCTTTTTTAGATTTAATATATTTTGTTCGTGAAAAAAAATCAAACACTTTTAATTTTGGTTTTGGATATAATACTTTACATCAGATAAATTATAATTTTCAATTTAAAAAAAATCATATTTTTGGTATGGGTAATTCGCTTTCTATTAATTTAAATAAATCTTTTAATAAGAGTAATATGGAAATATTTTATCAAAATCCATATTTTACTATTAATAAATTTTTTTTAATGGAAAAATTTTTTGCTAATATTGATGAATCTCATTCCATACAAAATCTATATAATTATAAAAAATTTCCGGATACAAAATCAGAAGTGTTTTATAGTAATTTAGTTAATTTTATTAAAGTTTATAAATTAAATTTTAAAAATAAAATTTTAAATTATGGTTTTGAACAAGTTTTAGGAATACCACTTTTTTCAAAATTTATTTTAAATACATCTATTGGATATGAATATAATGAATCTAAAAGTATATTTAATAATAATATTATTTATTCTCATATTGATTTAAATCAAAATATGTTTAAAATAATTAATTTAAATAATATTTTACATATTAAAAAAGATTTTTATATTTATAATTCTATTTATTTTAATAAATTAAATGATCCGTATTTTCCGAATATAGGTAATGAAATTAATTTTTCTATTAAATCATTTTTTCCTATATATGAAAAAAGTTATTTGCAATTAATATTTAATAGTAAACAATATTTTCCAATTATAAAAAAAAATAATTTTTTAACATTATTTATTCATTCTTATTTTGGATGTGAAGTATTTCAAAAAGATAACTTATTATTTAGTGATTTTGCTAATTTTTATAATAATAATAATGATTCTATTAGAGGTTATATTAGCGGTAGAATTGGTCCAAAAATTTTAAAAGAAGATAGTATATTTAATGAAAATATTAGTAGTTCGGATTTAGATAAAAATAATTTATCATCGATATATAAAAAAAATAATTTTCTAAGTCATTCAGTAGGAGGAAATTTAATATCTATTAATAGTATAGAATTAATTTCTTATATTCCAATTATTGAAAATAAATATTCTAAAGATTGTAGAATATCTTTTTTTATAGATTTTGGTAATATATGGAAAAATAATTTTTTATTAACAAATGATGATATTAATAAAAATTTTATTTATTTTAATCCTACAAGTATTTATGCATCATATGGTTGTTCTTTAAAGTGGAAATCTCCTTTTGGTTTAATATCTGTATCTTATGCTTTTCCTATAGGAAAATATCATGATGAAGATTTAGAAAATTTTCAAGTTCGTTTTGGATCTTAGTTTTCATATTTATTTGAAATTGTAATATAAAAAATCAATATTCATCTTATTTTTTACTATTTAGTTATTATAAGATGAATTTTATTTTCATATAAATTATTTAAATTTTTGGTTTAATAATACATGTGCTCTCTTAAAGAAATTCATTTTTTAGAATTTATTCCACATCGATATCCTTTTTTGTTTATTGATAAAGTCATTAGTTTTAAAAAAAAATTTTATTTAAAATCTAAAATTACATTGAATTCTAATAAATTTTTTTCTGGTCACTTTCCTAATTATCCTGTTTTTCCAGGAGTATATATATTAGAAGCGATGATGCAATCTGCTGGAATTTTAATTGGAAAAAGTAATTTTAATGTTTTATCTAAAAAAAAAATATATTATGTAACATTTATTAAATCTGCTAAATTTAAAAAAAATGTTTTTCCAAATGAAACAATTTATATTAAAATATTTTTTCTTAATAATTTTAATAATTTTATTAAGTTTAAGGGATATGCGTTTGTAAAAAATTTACTAGTTTGTGAAGCAATTTTTACTCTTTATATTAAAAGTGATTTTTAAAATAAAAATATTAGTTAATATTATTATATTATATAATTTAAAGGAATTAATTCTAAATTTATGTTTAATCCGTCTTTTATTCATTTACGTATACATAGTGATTATTCTATTATAGATGGTTTATCTAAACCAGAGTTGATAGTTGATAATTCTATTTTATTTAATATGCCCGCTGTTGGAATTACTGATTTTACTAATTTTTATGGAGTAATAAAATTTTATAAATATGCTCATAAAAATGGGATTAAACCAATTATTGGAGTAGATTTTAATATTTTATCTGATGATCAAAGTATAAATGAAATAACTATTTTTGCATGTAATAATATTGGTTATGAAAATTTAAAATTATTAATTTCAAAAGCTTATAAAAGAAATTACATTATTTTAAAAGATATTTATATTAAAAAAGATTGGTTAATACAGTATAAAGAAGGTTTAATTATTTTGTCTGGTGGTATAGATGGTGAAATTGGATTATTTTTATTAAACAATAAAGAATATTTGTTAAATCAATCATTAGATTTTTATCAAAAATATTTTGAAAATTATTATTATTTGGAAATTTCTAGAATAGGACGTATAGAAGAAGAAAAATATATAGAAAAAATTTTAAAATTATCTATATTGAGAAATATTCCAATTGTTGCAACAAATAATGTTAGATTTATGAAAAAAAAAGATTTTATTTCTCATATTATTCGAGTTTCTATTCATCATGGAATTTCTTTAAATGAAGCTAAAAAAAAATTTTTTAAATATACAGAAAATCAATTTTTTAAATCTGAATCTCAAATGCAAAAATTATTTTTAGATATTCCTGAAGCTCTTATTAATTCTGTAGAAATTTCTAAAAGATGTAATGTAATTATAGAATTTAAGAAATATTTTTTACCTAAATTTTCTACAGGGAAAATGAGTGCAAAAGATTTTTTAATTAAAAAATCTTTTTTAGGATTAGAAAAAAAATTAAAAGAAATATATTCTAATAATTATAAAAAAAATATTTTAATTAAAAGATTATATCGAAAACGATTAATACATGAATTAAAAGTTATTAATAAAATGCGTTTTCCAGGATATTTTTTAGTAGTTATGGAATTTATTGCTTGGGCTAAAAAAAAAAATATACCAGTAGGTCCTGGAAGAGGATCAGGTGCTGGTTCTTTAGTTGCTTATGTTTTAAGTATTACTGATATTGATCCAATTAAATTTGATTTATTATTTGAAAGATTTTTAAATCCAGAAAGAATATCTATGCCTGATTTTGATGTAGATTTTTGTATGCATAATCGTGATTTAGTTATAGATCATGTTTCTAATGTATATGGAAAAGATTTAGTTTCTCAAATTATTACATTTGGAACTATGACTGCTAAAGCTGTTATACGTGATGTAGGTCGTTCTTTAGGGTATCCTTATGGATTTTTAAATAGACTTTCAAAACTTATTCCATTAGACCCAGGAATTACTTTAAAACAAGCAGTGTTACATTCAAGTGATTTAAATTCTTTATATAAATATGATCATGATGTTAAAGATTTAATTAATTCTGCTAAAAAGTTAGAAGGAGTTATACGAAATGTAGGTAAACATGCTGGAGGAGTAGTTATTGCTCCTACTAAAATTACTAATTTTTCTCCTTTATACTATGATAATTTAGAAAAAAGAAATTCAGTAACACAATTTGATAAAAATGATATTGAAGATATCGGTTTAGTAAAATTTGATTTTTTAGGTTTAAAAACTTTAACAATTATTAAATCTACTATTGAGATGATTAATAAAAATTATGTTAAAAAAAATCAAAAAAAAATATCTATATATAATATTCCTTTAGATGATAAAAAAAGTTTTCAGTTATTAAAAAATGTCCATACTGTTGCTATTTTCCAATTAGAGTCTTATGGTATTAGAGATTTAATTTTTCGATTAAAACCTGATTCATTTGATGAAATTGTTGCGTTGGTAGCTTTATTTCGACCAGGCCCATTACAATCAGGAATGGTAGATAATTTTATTAACAGAAAACATGGACGAGAAAAAATTTATTATCCTGATAAAAAGTGGCAACATAAATTATTAAAACCAATTTTAAAGTCTACTTATGGAATTATTTTATATCAAGAACAAGTTATGAAAATTGCTCAAATATTATCTAGTTATACTTTAGGTGAAGCTGATTTATTAAGAAGAGCAATTAGTAAAAAAAATTCTAAATATATGTCTAATCATCGCTTAAAGTTTCTGAAAGGAGCTAAAAAAAATAATATAAATAAAGTTCTTGCCAAGAAAATTTTTAATTTATTAGAAAAATTTGCTGGATATGGATTTAATAAATCTCATTCTGTCGCATATGCTTTGATATCTTATCAAACAATTTGGTTAAAATCACATTATCCATCTGAATTTCTTGCATCTGTTATGACTATGGATATGCGTTACGCTAATAAAATTATGATTTTAATAGATGAAGCAAAAAGAATGGATGTTAAAGTTTTTGGTTTAAATATTAATTTAAGTAAAAAAAATTTTTTTGTAGATCAAGATCAAAAAATAATTTTTGGTTTAGGAGTTATTAAAGGAATCGGAGATCATGTTATTAATAAAATAATAATTGAAAGAAAAAAACATGGTTTATTTAAAAATATATATGATTTATGTATTCGAGTAGGTCCAAAAATTATTACTAAAAAAGTTTTAGAAAAATTAATATTATCTGGTTCTTGTGATTGTTTTAATCAAAATAGATTATTTTTATATAAATCTATTTCTCATATCGTGCGATCTTCTATTCAATATACTAGTATATTATTATCTAAACAAGTAGATTTTTTGAATCAAGATATTTTATATGAAAAACTAAAATATGATAATAATTTTCCAATAGATTTAAATTGGTCTGAAAAAATTGAATTAGATTATGAAAAATCTGTTTTAGGATTTTATTTTTCTCATCATCCATATAATTATTATTATACAGAAATTAAAAAATATAAAAAAGTTTCTTTATTAAGTTCTGTTTTAAATTTTCCAGATAAAAAAAATATTTATATATCTGGAGTTATATTAAATATAAAAAAATTATTAACAAAAAATAAAAAAAAAATGATGATATTAAATTTAGATGATAATACATCTAAATTAGATATAGTAATTTTTGAAAAAGTATTACTAAAATCAATTACTCTCTTAAAAAAAGATAATATTTTAATTATAAATGGTTATATAAAAAAAAATAATTTTAGAAAAACTTCTTATATTATTGCAAATAAAATTCAAACAGTATATCAAATTAGACAAAAAAAATTATTAAAAATAAAAGTTCTAATAAAAAATTTTAATTTCTCTACAATTTTAATTCAAAAAATAAAAAATTTTTTATATAATTTTATTGGTGGAAAAACTGCTTTATATATTTTAATTTCATCTAATAAAAATTTAGAACAAAAAAGTATTTTTTTAAAAAAAATTTATATATACCCGAAAGATAATTTATTATATTTTTTAAAATCTTTACCAAATTTAATTAAAATTTATAAATTTTATCGTTAAAAATATTTTATTTAATTAAATATTTTAAATAAATTTTTTTAAAATTTTTTATTTTTTTTTTATTTTAAGTTTTTTTAATAAAGTTTTTAAAATATTTTTAATTTTTATATTTTTTTTAGAAGATGTTCTTCTATTTTGTAATTCTATACATTTATTTTTTATTGTATTTTTACTAATGATAATTTTATATGGAAAACCAATTAAATCCGTTTCAGAAAACATCATTCCAGGTTGTTCGTTTGTATCATAAAGAAAAACTTTTATATGTTTTTTTAATTGAAAATATATACTTTCTGTTATTTTTTTTACTAGAAGATCTTTAAAAAAGTTAATTGGTATGATAGAAACTTGAAATGGTGCAATCGAGATTGGCCAAATTATTCCATTTTGATCATGATTTTTTTCAATAATTGCTCCAATTAATCTACTTACGCCAATGCCATAACATCCCATTTCTAAATTTTTTTTTATTTTATTACGAGTTTGAATATAAGTGTTAAAGATTTTAGAGTAAGTTTGATTTAATTGAAATATATGACCAATTTCTATTTGAATATTTTTTTTTGATTTATTATTTATTTTTTTTTTACGATCTTGAATATTTATATAAAATTCATGAGAAATATTTCCGCCAATTACTCCATTTTTTGCTTGTAAAATTTTTACTTTAAGATTCATTTTTTTAAATATTTTTATATATGATTTATATATACTTTTATAAGTATTTTTTAGACATTTTTTATCGGTATGAAAAGAATATGCATCTTTCATAATAAATTCTCTTGCTCGTAATACTCCTGCTTTAGGTCTAATTTCATCTCTAAATTTTGTATTAACTTGATATAAAATAAGGGGTAATGATTTATAAGAATTTATTTTATTTTTAATTAATTGAGTAATAATTTCTTCATGTGTTGGTGATAATATAAAGTTATTCTTATTTCTGTCAATAATTTTAAATAATTCTTTTCCATATAATTTTATTCTTTTACTTTTTTCCCATAATTTTGATGATTGTAAGATAGGCATATGAATTTCTATTGCATTATTTTTTTTCATTTCTTTATGTATAATTTTTATAACTTTTTTAAGTACTTTGATTCCGTTAGGTAACCATGTATATATTCCAGAAGAATTTTTAGAAATCATTCCAGATCTGATCATTAATTGATGACTAATACTACATGTGTTATTTGGTTTTTCTTTTGTTGTTGAAATAAAATATTTTGTTTTTTTCATATATTCCTGTATAGTTTTTTAAAATATTTAAACTTTATTTTTTTGTTATTGAAACTTTTAATTAATTTTTTATTTTTTTTTAAATAATTTTGTTAAATAAATTTAATATAATTAAGTTAAATTTTAATAATATATAAATATTTTAAATAATATATTGAAATAAAAAAATAAAATCAAAAAAATAAATTAATATCTTAAATTTTTTTATAATTTAATTATTTATAAATTGATAAACATTTGAAATAAATTTATTTTTTAATATTATTTTTATAAATTTAATTATTATAATAAATATATTCATATAAATAATAATGAGATTTTTAAATTATAATATTGGTTGTATGAAGCTTATAAAAATATATTTTTTATTAAATATAAGATATAACTTTTTTATATAAATTTTAAATTTAATAATTTATGTTTTTATAGAATTTTTTATAAAAATATATAATAAGTAAATAATATAAATTAATTAATTATTTTTTTTAAGGTTTTAATTTAATTTTTTAAATTAGTAGATTAAATATTTTGTAAAAAATATATATTTATTTTATTTTTTTATTTATATAAATTTTAATATTTTTATTAATATTTATATGAGTTAAGCAAATTTTTTAAAAAAAATTATAAAATAGATATTTAATTACATCATAGATATTTTTATTTAATTTTTATTTTTAAATTTATCTTGCATATATAAAAATTAATTTATTAATTAATGATTTTAATATATATAAAAAATTATATATTCAAAGTAATATATGAGTATATATTTTTTTTTAATATTTTATTTTAATTTATATGAATTAATTCAAAATATATGTTTAATAATTTTTTTTAAAAATTATGATATATTTTATTATAAAATTTAAAAAAATATTAAAATTAATAATAATTTGTTATAAAAAATATTTTAAAATACATAAATTAATGATATTAATAAATTTTTAAATATATGCATAATATTTAAAATTATTTTTTATTTTAATATTAAAATATAAATATTTAAAAATTTATATTTCTTAATTTTTTATACTTTAAATTAAAAATATGTTTTGAAATAAATTTCATGTATATCTTTGAATTAATATTACATAGATTTTGTAACGTTAATGCCTAAAATATTTAATCCTATTTTTAAAATTTTAGAAATTATGTAAGAAATTTTTAATCTAGTAATACAAATTTTTTTATCTTTAATTTTTAGTATATGATATTTTTCGTAGAAATAAGAATATTTAGATGCTAATTCATAAATATAATTACATATTAAATGTGGTTCTCCTTTTTTAGAAGCTTGATATAGAATTTCTTTAAATTGCAAAATTTTTATACATAACAACATTTCAGAATTATTAGATATTTTAATTGTGTAATTTGATTTAATTAAATTTTTATAATCTTTTTTTAAAATAGAAATAATTCTAGTATAGGTATATTGTATATAGAGAGAAGTATTTCCTTCAAAAGATAATACGTTTTTCCAATTAAAGATATAATTAGTGGTTCTATTTTTAGATAAATCAGAATATTTGATTGCTCCTATACCAATAATTTTAGATAATTTCAATAAATTTTTTTTTGAAATTTTTTCATTTTTTTTCAATATTATTGTTTGAGCCCTATTGATAGATTCTTTAATTAATTCTAGTAATTTAATTGTTTTTCCAGAACGTGTTTGAAAAGGTTTATTTTTTTTATTTAGCATCATACCAAACATGTGGTGTTTAACTTTAACTTTTTGTGATATATATCTAGCAAGTTTTGAAATTTTATATACTTGTTTTAAATGTTGTTTTTGACGTGAGTCAATATAATATAATATAATATTTGCTTTTAATTTTTCATATCTGTATTTCATGCATGCAATATCAATAGCTGAATATAAAAAAGATCCATTTTTTTTTTTTAAAACAACACCCATGGTTTTACCTTTTCTATTTTTTATATTTTTTAAAGGAACAATGATATTGTGATTTTTTTGAATAGCAATTTTTTTTTGTATTAAATCTTGAATAATATTTGGTAACATATTTTTATAAAAGCTTTCACCTATAATATGTGTATTATTTAAACTGATATTTAATAATTTATAAATTTTGTTATTTTCTTTAATATTTAATTTAATAATTTTTTTCCATATGTTATAACAATATTGATTATTTTGTTGTAATTTAGCAGTATATTCATCAGATTTTTTTAAAAAATCTTTATTTTTTATACATAATGTCTTTGCTTGACAATATATTTTTTCTATTTGATCAATAGATATGTTTTTAATTTTTGATATTTTTATTTTTTTAACTTTTTTTAAGTAAGCAATTAACATTCCAAATTGGTTTCCCCAATCTCCAATATGATTGCAACGTATAACGTTATATCCAAAAAATTCCATAATACGTGCTGTAGCATCTCCTATAACGGTTGATCGTAAATGCCCTACATGCATAGATTTTGCCATATTTGGAGAAGAGTAATCAATCACTACATTTTTTTTATTTTTATTACATTTGAATTTTGTTTTTATTTTGTTAGAAAATAAATTTGTTATAGATTGTTCTATCCATACAGAATTAAGAAAAATATTTATGAAACATGGTTTAGAAAAAACCATTTTTTGAATCATTTTTTGAGAACTCATGTTTTTAATAATTTTTTTAGATAAAATTTCTGGAGACATATTATTAAAATTAGAAATACTATATAAATTATTTAATTGATAATGTCCATTTTTTTCATTTTTATTCTTTTGAATTATTATTTTTTGATTAATTAAAATTTTACTCTTTATAAGACTTTTTTTTATTTTTTTTCTTAATTTTGATAATATATTCATTTTTTTTCCTAGTATTAGATATATAATTTTAGATATTTTTTTAATTTTATAATATTATATATGTTCTATAAAAATTTTTAATAAAATAAAAAAATATATTTGACAAAAATATAAATATAATATATTATTAAAAAACTTTAGTTGTTAATGTTCTTTAAAAAAATATCAGAAAATCTGTGTGGGCACATAAAATATTAAGTGCAAAAATTATTATTACACAGTTATTGAATTTATTTAATTCAAATTTTTAAAAAATGAAGAGTTCGATCATGGCTCAGATTGAACGCTGGCGGCAAGCTTAACACATGCAAGTCGTGCGGCATCGAAAGAAAAAAATTTATTTTTTTCTTGTCGGCGAGCGGCAAACGGGTGAGTAATATCTGGGGATCTACCCAAAAAAGGGGGATAACTACTGGAAACGGTAGCTAATACCGCATAATGTTAAAAAACTAAAGTAGGGGACTTTTATTTTAAAAGCCTTACGTTTTTGGATGAACCCAGACGAGATTAGCTTGATGGTAAGGTAAAGGCTTACCATGGCAACAATCTCTAGCTGGTCTGAGAGGACGACCAGCCACACTGGAACTGAGACACGGTCCAGACTCCTACGGGAGGCAGCAGTGGGGAATATTGCACAATGGGCGAAAGCCTGATGCAGCTATGCCGCGTGTATGAAGAAGGCCTTAGGGTTGTAAAGTACTTTCGTTAGGGAGGAAAGAAATATATATAATACATATATTTTGTGACGTTACCTAAAAAAGAAGCACCGGCTAACTCCGTGCCAGCAGCCGCGGTAAGACGGAGGGTGCTAGCGTTAATCGGAATTACTGGGCGTAAAGAGCACGTAGGCGGTTTTTTAAGTCAGATGTGAAATCCCTGAGCTTAACTTAGGAATTGCATTTGAAACTAAAAGACTAGAGTATCGTAGAGGGAGGTAGAATTCTAGGTGTAGCGGTGAAATGCGTAGATATCTGGAGGAATACCTGTGGCGAAAGCGACCTCCTGGATGAATACTGACGCTGAGGTGCGAAAGCGTGGGGAGCAAACAGGATTAGATACCCTGGTAGTCCATGCCGTAAACGATGTCGACTTGGAGGCTGTTTCCTTAGAGAAATGACTTCCGAAGCTAACGCGTTAAGTCGACCGCCTGGGGAGTACGGCCGCAAGGCTAAAACTCAAATGAATTGACGGGGGCCCGCACAAGCGGTGGAGCATGTGGTTTAATTCGATGCAACGCGAAAAACCTTACCTGGTCTTGACATCCATAGAATTTTTTAGAGATAAGAAAGTGCCTTCACGGGAACTATGAGACAGGTGCTGCATGGCTGTCGTCAGCTCGTGTTGTGAAATGTTGGGTTAAGTCCCGCAACGAGCGCAACCCTTATCCTTTGTTGCCATCGGTTCGGCCGGGAACTCAGAGGAGACCGCCGGTTATAAACCGGAGGAAGGTGGGGACGACGTCAAGTCATCATGGCCCTTACGACCAGGGCTACACACGTGCTACAATGGCGAATACAAAGAGAAGCAAATCTGCGAAGACAAGCCAACCTCATAAAGTTCGTCGTAGTTCGGATTGGAGTCTGCAACTCGACTCCATGAAGTCGGAATCGCTAGTAATCGTGGATCAGAATGCCACGGTGAATACGTTCCCGGGCCTTGTACACACCGCCCGTCACACCATGGGAGTGGGTTGCAAAAGAAGTAAGTATCTTAACCTGAAAAGGAGAGCGCTTACCACTTTGTGATTCATGACTGGGGTGAAGTCGTAACAAGGTAACCGTAGGGGAACCTGCGGTTGGATCACCTCCTTAAAAGTCACTTTAAAATTTTAAAGTGCCCACACAAATTTTCTGATATTATTATTAAAGGCTTGTAGCTCAGTTGGTTAGAGCACACCCCTGATAAGGGTGAGGTCGGTGGTTCAAGTCCACTCAGGCCTATTAAAACACCTTTATCTTAAATTTTAAAAAAATAATTAATATTTTTAAAATTTTTTTAAAAGGGGCTATAGCTCAGCAGGGAGAGCGCCTGCTTTGCACGCAGGAGGTCAGCGGTTCGATCCCGCTTAGCTCCATTTCTAAAACTCATCTTTTATTTTTCTTAAATTACAAAAATATTCTATTTCTTTATCTGATTTATACCAATAATTAATAATTTCTTGTAAATTTTTTTCTTTAATTCTAAAAAAAATATTCATTTTTTTTTCAAAAATTAAAGAATTATAATTTTTTTGTTTTTTGTAATTTTTATTCATAAACATTAAATATTCTTGAATAAAAATATCTTTTTTAAAAAATTTATGAGAAAAATTTAAATTAGATAATGTATATTGATGTGAGTTAAAAAAAATTGTATTTTTTGGTAATTGCATAATTTTTTGAAGTGAATAATATAATTTTATTGAGTTTCCACCGTTTAAAGTATTTCCACATCCTCCAGAGAATAAAATATCTCCACAAAAAAGATATGGATAACAAAAATAAGAAATATCGTTTTCACTATGTCCTGGTGTAGGAAAAATAAAAAATATATTATTTAAAATATTTATTTTTTGTACGTTGCATATAATTATTTGATTTTTTTTTGATATATTTTTAATTTTTTTTGGTGTAATTATTAATATTTTTGGATAATATTGAATAATTTTATATAAACCTTGTATATGATCATTATGTAAATGCGTAATAAAAACTACTATAGGCGTTAATTTATATTGATTTAATTTATTTATAATAGGATTTGATAATCCTGGATCTATTATAATACATTTATTTTTTTTATATAATATCCAGACTATATTATTTTCTAAAATTTTAATTTCTTTAATTTTAATCATTTTAATACCGTATTATTTATTATATATATAACCAAAATCTATTCTTTTAGGATTTTTTGCAGATTTTTTAGCTTCTATATCACATTTTTCATTATCTTTTTGTCCAGAATGACTTTTAATCCAAAACCATTTTATTTGTATATGATATTTTACAAGTTTATATAATTTTTTCCATAAATCAATATTTTTTACTTTTTTTTTATTTTTTGTAAGCCAATTATTTTTTTTCCAATTTTGAATCCATTTCGTAATTCCATTTTTAACATATTGGCTATCAGTATTAATTTTTATATATGAAGCTATTTTTATTTTTTTTAAACCAATAATTACACTCATTAATTCCATTCGATTATTAGTAGTTAATATAAAGCCTGTACTAATTTTTTTAATAATATTTTGATATTTTATAATTGTACAAAATCCTCCTGGACCAGGATTACCTAAACATGAACCATCTGTAAATACTGTAATAAATTTTTTCATTTTTAAATTTCACTTTTATTTTTATTAAAATGTATAAAGTTATTGATATGAATATATATAATCGTAAAGTTGTTTTAGATACTGAAACTACCGGAATAAATTCTACTGGATCAGTATATTTAAATCATCGAATTATTGAAATTGGTGCTGTTGAAATTATTAATCGTCGTATTACAAAAAATTTCTTTCATGTTTATCTTAAACCGAATCGATTAATAGATAAAGAAGCATATAAAATTCATGGTATATCCGATAAATTTTTATTAGATAAACCTAATTTTTCTGAAGTATATAAAAAATTTATAAAATATATAAAAAATTCACAATTAATTATTCATAATTCTAAATTTGATTTAAGTTTTTTAAATTATGAATTAAGTCTATTAAAAAAAAATATTCCAGAAATTTTAAATTATTGTACTGTTTTAGATACTTTAAAATTATCTAGAAAAATTTTTCCTGGAAAAAAAAATAGTTTAGAAGCTTTATGTAAGCGTTATAAAGTAAATTATCATAGAAAATTACATAGCGCTATTTTAGATGCAAAATTATTAGCTAAAGTGTATTTATTAATGACTTCTCATCAACAATCATTTTTTTCTATTCATAGTTCTAGTAAATTAATGTCTGATGTTAATTCAAATTGTTTTTTAAATAAAAAGAATATTATAAAATATGCTAGCGCAAAAGAAAATACTAGACATGTAAAATATTTAAAACATATGAAAAATAATGGAAATTGTTTATGGATGAAGAATTCAAATAAATAAAATATTGTTTTTTTATAAAATTATAGTATAATTATAAAATAAAATTATTTATATTTTAATTGGTGCGGTAGTTCAGTTGGTTAGAATATCGGCCTGTCACGCCGGGGGTCACGGGTTCAAGTCCCGTCCGCACCGAAATCTTTAAAAAATTTATTAAAAATATTTTTATTTAATTCATATATAAAATATTATAAATATTTTAATTATGATTTTAAATAATTTTTATATGTATAATATATAAATTTTTTTATATAAAAAATTTATTTTTATAAGATTTATTTAATATTTTTATAAAAAAAATATATTATAACTTCAAATATATTACATATTTATTCAAAAATTTTAATGTATAAAATTAAAAAAATTAAAAAAAAATTTTTGAATAATTTATGGAAAATTTTTTAAGAATTTTAATTTTATCTAGAGAAATATGTATTCGACATGTATATTATTGACATTTTAAGTTATTATATGTTATATAGGCAATTTATATTAATTAAAACCATAAAAATAATACAAAAAAATATTTTAATAGTAGATAATTTAGTTAATTCTAATAAAATAGTAAAAAATAATTCGTAATTTATTATTTAAAAAATTATTTTATTACTATTTTTATAAAGCTAAAATAGGTATTCTTGTCATAGATAATTATGTAATAAATATTGATTAAAATACTTAGATTGCATAACCATGAGATATTTTTTTTCTTATAAAAATCTAATTGTCAAAAATTAATAATTAAAATTATTTTTTTTTAAAATTTTATATTTTGTCATATTAATTTTTATAAAAGGTAAATTACATGAATGTTAAAAAAAATAAAAAAAACAAAAATATTTCTAATAAAAATAGTACTTGTTTAGAAATCAAAAACACATTGTTACTTTTAACAAAAAAATACAAAAAATTAAAAAATAAATTATTAAATATACAACAAAATAATCAAATACTTTTTAATAAATGTAATACGCAAATATATAAAAAAATAGATTTAGTTCATAAATTTTCTTTAGAAAAAATTATTATTTCTATATTACCTATACTAGATAGTTTAGAAATAGCATGTCAATCCATTAAAAATTTTCCTGAATATAATAAAATTTATCAAAAATTATTAAAAAATAATATTTTTTTTATAAATATATTATTAAAAAATAATATTAAAATTATTGATACGACAAATATTCCTTTTGATCCTGCTATTCATCAAGCAATGTTTTTGAAATCTACGAAATCTGTTCAAAAAAATTATGTAGTAGAAGTTATGCAAAAAGGTTATTTACTACACAATCGTTTATTAAGGCCAGCTATGGTATCTGTATCTTCAGATTAAAAATTAATAAATGAAATTTTATTATTAAAAAATAATATGTATTTTATTTCTTAAATATTTAAATATTTAAATATTTAATTTTAATAAATATATAATATTTTAAAATATATTATTTAACTCAATATTTGCAAATTTAATAAAAATTATTATTATAATGATAAAAAAAAAAAAACAATTAAATATATTATTTAATAAAAAAGCAAAATTCAATTTTTTTATTAAAAAAAAATTTATTTCTGGTATTGTTTTATATGGATGGGAAGTAAAGTCTATTCGTCAAGGTAAAATTGATATTAGTCATAGTTATGTAGCCTTACGTTCTAATGAAATTTATTTATTAAATTGTGAAATTCAACCTTTAAAAACATCTACTATAATTAAGAATAATTTTTTAATTCAAAAAAATAGAAATATAAAATTATTGCTTTTAAGAAAAGAAATTAATTTTATTGCTTCTCAAGTAAATAAATATAAATATACTATTATTCCTATTTCTTTATTTTGGAAAAAATCTTTTTGTAAGCTCGAAATTGGTTTAGCTATCGGAAAGAATTTATATGATAAAAGACAATCTAAGAAAAATAAATTTTTAAAAAGAGAGTTGTCAAAAAATTTTAAACGTTTTCAATGTTAATATTTAGATATATGATATTATAACATGTGTATAAAAATGAAAATATGAATGAACATTGGATGAAACTTGCTTTATTTTTAGCTAAAATTTCTTTTAATCAAGGAGAAGTTCCTGTTGGATCAGTATTAGTTCATTTAAATAAAGTAATTAGTATAGGATGGAATAATTCTATTACAAATAATGATCCTACAGCGCATGCAGAAATTATTGCATTAAGAAATGGAGGAAAATATTTGAAAAACTACAGGTTATTAAATACTAAATTATACGTAACATTAGAACCTTGTATTATGTGTTTAGGAGCAATTTTAAATAGTCGAATTAATACATTAATTATAGGAGCTAGTAGAAAAAATAATTTTAAAAATATTCTTTATGATACAAATTTTATTTATAGTTCCAATAGCTTTAAAATTAAAATCATAAAAAATATTTTAAAAGATGAATGCTCTAATTTAATGAAAAAATTTTTTATAAATAAAAGATAAGAAAATTATTATGATTCCAAAATTACAATAGCTTGCGCATATTTTTTTTCATCTGTAAAGCTAATATGTGATTTTTGAATTCTTAATTTTTTTTTGTAATATAAAGCATTTTTAAGATAATTTATTTTTAATTGTTTTTTTTTATTATAATAAATTTCAATATTTTTAAATGATATTCCATTTTTCATTCCTGTTCCCATAGCTTTACATGTTGCTTCTTTAATAACAAAACTTCTTATTATAAATTTTATTTTTCTATTGCTTTTTTTATAAAAAAAGTGTTCTTTATTTGATAAAATTTTATTTAAAAAATTTTTTTTATATGTTTGTAATATCTTTTTAATTCTTTTTATCCTTAATATATCTATTCCAATTCCTATAATTTTCATTTTATTTTTTTTACATGTAATGTTTATTTTTATTAAAATTATTTATATTTTTTTATATTAAATCTTTTTTAATATTTCTAATCCATATAAAAAGATGTACTTTTGTATTTAAAATTTTTTCTATTTTTTGTTTAGATATCACACTACATAATTTTATTTTTTTTCCATTTTTTCCAATAAAAATTTTTTTTTGTCTTAAATATAAAACATAAATTTCAGCATGAATAATTATTTCTTTTTTTACATTTTTTTTAATTGATTTAATTTTTATTTTACATGAATAAGGTAATTCATCTCCAAAATATCTCATTATTGTTTCTCTGATTACTTCATGTATTTGAAATTTTAAGGAATAATTATTATTTTGATTTTTCTTAAAAATATGTTTATTAATAGGAATATATTTTTTAATAATTTTTTCTAAAATTTTTATATTATCTCCGGTTTTAGATGAAACCGGTATAATTTTTGTTTGAGAAAATTTTTCATTTAAATATTTAATAAATGGTAATATGATACTTTTTTTTTTAATTTTATCTATTTTGTTTATAACAATTAAATTTGGAATATTTTTTTTATTAAAAAAATTTAATAAATAACTATTATTAATATCCCAAATTATTTTATCAATTACTAAAATAACTAATTTTAAATTGTTTATGTTTATATTTTGTAACTTTAAATTTTTGTAAATGTTTATATTTTTTTTGTTTTCAAATCCTGGAGTATCAATGTATATAAATTGATAGTTTTTAATTGTTTTAATTCCTAAGATATTTTCTCTAGTAGTATTTTTTTTTTTAGAGGTTATAGAAATTTTTTTTCCAATTAATTTATTCATTAAACTAGACTTTCCAGAGTTTTGATTTCCTATAATTATTATTTTTCCGCAGTATTGATTTTTTATTTTTTTCACTCGATTCCTAATTTTATTAAAGCATATTGAGCAGAATTTTGTTCTGCTTTTCTTCTGCTAGATCCTATTCCAATTAAATTTTCAGAAATATTTAAAATTTTACATTGTACTGTAAATAATTGATTATGTGCTTCTCCATATACTTGCACAACAGTATAAGTAGGTAATGGTAAATGCTTAGATTGTAAATATTCTTGAAGTCTAGTTTTAGAATCTTTTTGAGCAGCTCCAGGACTAATTTTTTCTAATCTTTTTTTATACCATTTTAAAATTAATTTTTCTATAGTTTTGATATTACTATCTAAAAATACACTTCCAATAATTGCTTCGACAGTATTTGCTAATATAGATTCTCGCCTAAAACCTCCACTTTTAAGTTCTCCTTGCCCAAGTTTTAAATATTCTCCTAATTCAAATTCATGTGCAATTTTTGCTAATGTATGCCCTCTAACTAATGTTGCTCGCATACGACTCATATCTCCTTCATTTACATCAGGAAAAAACTTGTATAAAGCTGTTGCAATTACAAAACTTAGAATAGAATCTCCTAAAAATTCTAATCTTTCATTGTGATTGATTCCAGAACTTCTATGAGTTAATGCTTGTTTTAAAAGTTCTTTTTTAGTATATACATATCCTATTATTTTTTGTACTTTTTTTGTTTCAGAGTAATCCATGATATACCAATATTTTTAAATTAAAATGTAATAATTAAAGATGTAAATTTTATTTTTTTTAAAATTGTAAATTTTATTTAATCATTTGTCCAATTCTATAAAATCTTATTCCAGTTGGCCATTCATTTTCATTTTGTTCTAAACTAAACCATATCATACTTACTTTACCTATAATATTTTCTTCAGGCACTAATCCCCAATATCGACTATCAGAACTATTATCTCTATTATCTCCCATAACAAAGTAATAACCATCTGGAATATTCCAAGTTCCTAATTTATTTAATTTTTGTTTATAATAAAATTTTTCTTGATCTATACGATTTTTTGATATAAGAATATTATAGTGATTATCGTTATTTATTTCTTCTACAACTATATTATTTTTTAAATCTAAAATATTTTTATCTTGAAAAGTATTTTTTATAAATTTTTTATATGTTACTAAATTCATAAAATATAAATATTTATTATATTTATGATAAATAGATAGTTGTTTAGTAAAAGGATTATATTGTACTTTATCTCCAGGTATTCCAATAATTCTTTTTACAAAATTTAAATTTGTATTATAAGGATATTTAAATATTACAATATCACCTCTAAGAGGATGCGCTATATTAAAGAGTATTTTTTGATTAAATGGATTAATTATATTATAAGCAAATTTTTTTACTAAAATATAATCTCCTACAAATAAAGAAGGTAACATAGATGTAGAAGGAATTTGAAATGGTTCAAATATAAAAAATCTGAAAATAAATGTAAAAATTAAAATTGGAAAAATATTACTTATAGAATCTTCTTGCGAATTTTTATAATCATTATATTCTTTTTTTGTAAGATGATATCTATAATATAAATTTTTAATTACTTTTGATGTCCACACTAGACCTATGAAAATTATAAATAGTGTAAAAAATGTAGAAAATATATTATACATTAAGTTGTCCCTTATTAAGAATTTTTATTTATATTTAAAACAGAAAAAAATGCTTCTTTTGGTAAATTAATATTTCCAATTTTTTTCATTTTTTTTTTTCCTAATTTTTGTTTATTTAATAATTTTTTTTTTCTTGAAATATCTCCTCCATAACATTTAGATAAAACATTTTTTCTTAATTGTTTTATAGTAGCACGTGCTATAATTTTATTTTTAACTGAAGCTTGTATTAAGATATCAAATTGTTGTCGAGGAATAATATTTTTCATTTTTTCAATAATTTCTTTTCCTTTACGTAAACATTTTTTTTCATGTGTAATTATAGATAACGCATCAACTTTTTGATTATTAATTAATATATTTAAACATACTAAATTAGATTTTTTAAATTTTTTAAATTTATATTCTAAAGAGGCATATCCGCTAGAAACAGATTTAATTTGATCAAAAAAATTTAAAACTATTTCTGACATTGGAATATCATAAGTTAAAGATATTTGATGTGTATGATATACCATTTTTTTTTGAATTCCTCTTTTTTCTATACATAAAGAAATTATATTTCCAATATATTTTGAAGGCAATAAAATAATGCATTCTGCAATAGGTTCTCGTATTTCTTTATATGTTCCTTTTTGAGGAAAATTAATTGGAGAATTTATATGTAAAACTTGATTATCTTTAACCATTTTTACTTCATAAATTACTGTTGGAGGAGTAGAAATTAAATTAAGATTATATTCTCTTTCTAATCTTTCTTGAATAATTTCCATATGTAAAATACCAAGAAAACCACATTTAAAACCAAACCCTAAAGCTGATGAATTTTCTGGTTCATAAAATAATGATGCATCATTTAAACTAAGCTTACCCAACGCATCTCTAAAATTTTCATATTGATTAGAATTAATTGTATATAATCCAGCATATATTTGAGGTGTGATTTTTTTAAAACCTGGAAGAGGATATTTACAGGGATTTTTAGAAGAAGTTAAAGTATCTCCTACTGGAGCAGCTAATATATTTTTTATACCGCATATAATCCATCCTACTTCTCCGCATTTTAATTTATTTAAAGATATTTGTTTGGGTGTAAATATTCCAAGTTTTTCTACTTTATAATTTTTTTTTGAGCTCATTACTTGTATAGAAGATCCTTTTTTTAAAAATCCGTTTTTAATTCTTATTAAAGAAACTACTCCTAAATAATTATCAAACCATGAATCAATTATTATTGCTTGTAAAGGTTTATTTTGATTTCCTGTCGGAGAAGGAATTTTTTGTATAATTTTTTCTAATAAAAGATTAATGCCTAAACCTGTTTTTGCTGAACAAGAAATAGCATTTTTAGAAGAAATTCCAATAATATCTTCTATATCTTTCATAATTCGTTTAGAATCTGCATGCGGTAAATCAATTTTATTAATCACAGGAATAATTTTTATATTCATATTTAAAGCTGTATAACAGTTTTCTAGCGTTTGAGCTTCTATTCCTTGAGTAGCATCAATTACTAATAATGCTCCTTCACATGCTGATAAAGAACGTTTTACTTCGTAAGAGAAATTAACATGTCCTGGAGTATCAATAAAATTTAAATAATATTTTTTATTATTTTGAGCTGTATATGTTGTAGTAACTGTTTGAGCTTTAATAGTAATTCCTCTTTCTTTTTCTATATCCATTGTGTCTAGCATACGTGTAGATATTTCTCTTTTTTTTAAATTTCCGCAGATTTGAATTAATCTATCAGCTAGAGTAGATTTTCCATGATCTATATGTGCAATAATAGAAAAATTTCTTATTTTTTTCATTAATTTTTATATACCATAAATTATTTTAAATAAATAATGATTAAAAATTTTTAAAAATTAAAGTTATTATAAATAATTTTATATTTTGTATTATATTACGATATATTAATATTTTTATTTAATAATTTAAATATTAATTATATAATAAAATTTTATTTTTAAATTTTTTATTAAAATACTATAACATAGTTAATTATGAGAATGAATATTCAGTTAATTTTTATTGATATGAAAAATTTTAAAGGTTAATTTATGATATGTAGAAAAAAAAAAGTTATTGTTGCTATGTCTGGAGGTGTTGATTCTTCAGTAACTGCATGGTTGTTAAAAGAAAAATATCATGTTGAAGGTTTATTTATGAAAAATTGGGAAGAAGAAGATAATTTTGGATATTGCAATTCTAAAAAAGATCTTCAAGATGTTGAAAATGTATGTAAATCTTTAAATATTTTTTTACATAAAGTTAATTTTTCTTTAGAATATTGGACATATGTTTTTAAAAATTTTTTATTAGAACATAAAAAAGGTAGAACTCCGAATCCAGACATATTATGTAATAAAAAAATTAAATTTAAAATTTTTTTAAAGTTTGCTATAGAAAATTTAAATGCTGATTATATATCTACCGGGCATTATGCTATAAATTTTATAAAAAATAAAGATCATTTTTTATTAAAAGGTAAAGATAAAAAAAAAGATCAAAGTTACTTTTTATATACGTTAAAACAAAAACAATTAAAAAAAATATTGTTTCCGTTAGGATCTTTTAAAAAAACACAGGTCAGAGAAATTGCAAAAAAAATTAATTTAAAAGTTTATAATAAAAAAGACTCTACAGGTATTTGTTTTATTCAACCTAAGTTTTATAAAGAGTTTTTAAATCGATATTTATCTTCTAAACCCGGTATTATTATTACTACTAAAAAAGAAATTATAGGTCAACATAACGGGTTATTTTATTATACGTTAGGTCAAAGAAAAGGATTAAATATAGGAGGATTAAAAAAATATCGTAGTAGTCCATGGTATGTTATAGATAAAGATATCAAAAATAATATTTTAATTGTAGATCAAGGAATTAATAATAAATATTTATTATCTAAAGGATTAATTCTTAAAAAAGTACATTGGATTAATAAAAAAAATATTGCTTTTCCTATGAGTTGTAAAATTAAAACTCGATATTCTGAAACTGAAAATAATTGTATAATAGAAAAAAAAAATAAGTATATTAAAGTAACTTTTTTAAATCCAATTTCTTCTGTGACCCCTGGTCAATCTGCAGTATTCTATTTAAAAAACATTTGTTTAGGCGGTGGCATTATTCAGGATAAAATTCCATTAGTTAAAAAATTTTTTTAAATAAAATATTAATAAAATTTTTTATTATTAAAAAGGAAAAAAATTTTGAAATATATAAATTTAAAAAATATTTCTCCATTGGATGGTCGATATAAAAATTTAACTAAAGATTTAAGAAATATTTTTAGTGAATATGGATTTATTAAATATAGATTAATAGTAGAAATTTATTGGTTAAAATATTTATCTAAAATTCCAGAAATTAAAGAATTATGTTTATTTAATAAAAAAATAAATAATTTTTTAAATATGATTATTGAAAATTTTAGCATAAAAGATGCTTATGAAATAAAAAAAATTGAAAAATTAACAAATCATGATTTAAACTCTATTATTTGTTTTTTAAAAAATAAGCTTTCTTCAATTAAAAATGCAAATAATATTATTGAATTTATTCATTTTGGATGTACTTCTGAGGATATTAATAATATAGCTTATGCATTAATGTTAAAAAAATCTAAAAAACAACATATTTTAAAATATTGGAAAAAAATTATTGATTATATGGACTATATGTCAATAAAATATAAAAAATCTGTAATTTTATCTAGAACTCATGGACAATCTGCTACACCATCTACAATGGGAAAAGAAATTGCAAACTTTTCTTATCGATTAAAAAGACAATTTAAACAATTTAAAAAAATTAAAATTTTAGGAAAATTTAATGGTGCTGTAGGAAATTATAATGCTTTACTTATAGCATATCCAAATTTAAATTGGGAAAAAATTAATAGAAATTTTGTAAATTCTTTAAATATTTTTTGGAATCCTTATACTACTCAAATAGAACCTCATGATTATTTGTCAGAATTTTTTTCTTGCATATTTAGATTTAATACTATTTTGATTGATTTTAATAGAGATATTTGGGGATATATTTCTTTAAATTATTTTAAACAAAAAATAAATTTTAATGAAACTGGATCTTCTACAATGCCTCATAAAGTGAATCCTATATATTTTGAAAATTCTGAAGGAAATTTAGGTATTTCTAATGCTTTAATACAACATATTTCATGTAAATTACCTATTTCTAGATGGCAAAGAGATTTAAGTGATTCTACTGTACTCAGAAATTTAGGAAGTATTATATCATATTCTATAATTAGTTATCATTTTATTTTATTAGGATTAAAAAGAATTAAAATTAATAAAAAATATATTCATTATGATTTAAGTAAAAATTATTCAATATTATTAGAACCTTTACAAATTATTATGCGTAAGATGGGTATACAAAATTCTTATGAAAATATTAAAAATTTATTTAGAGGAGAAAAAGTTAATGAAAAAATAATAAAAAAATTCATTAATAATTTAAATATTTCTGATTCTGAAAAAAAGAAATTATGTAGTTTAACTCCTTTTAATTATATAGGAAAATCTTCTGTTCTAGCAAAAAAAATTATATTTTATAAATATTAATTTTTATAAATTATAACTAATTTATTAAAGGTTTAAAATGGGGATTTTATTAAATAAAAAAATTTTAATTATTGGTTTACATAATAAATTTTCTATAGCATATGGTATTTCTAAAGCTATGTATTGTCAGGGTGCAGAATTAGCATTTACATATAAAAATAAAAAATATAAACATAAAATTCAAAATATAGCTAAAAAATTTAATTCTAATATTATCTTAAAATGTGATATGAGAAAAAATTCTCACATTAAAAAACTATTTTTAAAATTAAAAAAAATATGGTCTAGTTTTGATGGTTTTGTACATTCTATAGCATATTTAAACAAAAAATATTTACAAAAAAATTATATTGATTCAATTAATCAAAAATCTTTTCAAAAATCACATCATATAACTTCATATAGTTTTTCAGCAATAGCTAAATATTGTCGATTTATTTTAAATGATAATTCTGCTTTGTTAACTATATCTTATGTCGGTTCTCGAAAATTTATTCCAAATTATAATTTGATGGGATTAGCTAAAGCTTCTTTAGAAGCTAATGTAAGATATTTAGCAAGTTCTTTAGGTCCTAAAATTAGAGTAAATGCAATTTCTGCAGGTCCAGTAAAAACAGTTTCTTCATATGGCATTAAAAATTTTAAAAAAATTTATTCTATATATCAAAAATTTTCTCCAATAAAAAGAAATATATCAACTAAAGAAATAGGAAATGCAGCATCTTTTTTAGTCAGTAATTTATCTTCTGGAATTACAGGTCAAATTATATATGTAGATGGAGGATTTAATACAGTTGGATTATTTTAATTTTTTTAAAATTCTTATTTAGTAATTTAGTTTGGTCTTTTTTGAAAATCATAGTATATTAATTTAATGTATTTTTATGTTTAAAGTATTAAATGTTTATATACATAAATTTTATTTATATAAATTTTTAAATATTTTAATCTAATATTTTTAGGTTAAATGATAATGTTTTATAATAACAGTATATTAATACAGTTAAAAAAAAAATTTAAAAAAAAAAATGTGAGAATTGAAGGAATAGTAAAAAAATCTGAGAAAGGTTTTGGATTTTTAGAAACAGATTCAAAGAATAGTTATTTTATTCCACCAAAAAAAATAAAAAAAGTTATGCATGGAGATAAAATTATTGCGAAAATAGGATTTTCAAAAGATAGACAAATAGTTATTCCAGAAAAACTTATAGACTCTTTTTTAAAAATTTTTATCGGTAGACTTCAAAAAATTAATCAACAACTATTTATTATACCAAATTATGCATTTTTAAAAGAATATATTCCATGTACATTTTTAATAAATCAAATATCTGATTTTAAATCAGGAGATTGGTTTATAGCAAAATTAACGAAACATAAATTAGATGATGATTTATTTCATGCTGAACTAATTAAATTTATTGCTAAAAAAGAAGATCCATTTACACCATGGTGGATAACTTTATCAAAATATGATTTAAAAAAAGAAGAACCTAAAATTAATATAGATAATATTTCTTTTATTAATTCTAATAAAAGATTAGATTTAACAGATTTGTCTTTTATTACTATAGATAATAATAATACTAAAGACATTGATGATGCTTTATTTATTCGAAAAATTTCTAATAATTTTGAATTAATAGTTGCTATATCTGATACAACATCTTTTATTCATGTTAATAGTGAATTAGATGAAATAGCTTCTAAAAGAGCTTTTACAAATTATTTACCTGGATTTAATGTTCCTATGTTACCAAGAATATTATCTGAAGATTTATGTTCATTAAAACCACATAAAAAACGTCCAGTATTAGCATGTAAAATGATTATATCTGAAACAGGTGAAATAAAAAAAAATAGTAAGTTTTTTTTAGCATGGATTCAGTCTAAAGAAAAATTATCATATAAGAATGTTTCAGATTGGTTAGAAAATAAAAGTAATTGGTTGCCATCTACAGAAAATATTATACAACAATTGAAATTTTTGCATCAATTATGTATATCTAGAATTAAATGGAGAAAAAAATATGCTTTAATTTTTCCAGAAAGATTAGAATACAAATTTCATCTATCTTCTAATGGAGAAGTTTTAAGAATTTCAAATGATACAAGAAGAATTGGACATAAAATAGTAGAAGAATGTATGATATCTGCTAATTTAACTGCAGCAAAACTATTATCTCAAAAAGATGGTTTTGGATTATATAATAATCATTCTGGTTTTGATGAATCTAGCGCTAAACAAATTTCATTATTACTGGAAAAAAATAACATTTTCCTTACTTCAAAAGAAATATTAACTTTAAGAGGTTTCCGTACTTTATATAAAATATTAAGAAAAAAAAAATATAAATACTTAAGTAGTAGAATTAGAAAATTTCAATCTTTTAGTGAGTTCAGTTTTAATCCTAATCCTCATTATGCTTTAGGATTTAAAAAATATGCTACATGGACATCACCAATTCGAAAGTATGGAGATATTATTAATCATAGGTTTTTAAAATCAATGATTTTAAATGAAACACCTATTGCAGTAAAAAAAAATACGTTAAAAAAAATATCTAGTCAAAAAAGAAAACATAGGTTATCAGAAAGAGAAATAGAAGATTTACTATATATTCAATATTTTCAGAAAAATGATTTTAAAAATGAAATATTAAAATCAGAAATAATAGATATTTCTAGAGGTGGTATTAGAGCAAAATTATTAGATACAGGAGCAAATATTTTTATTCCAAATTCTTATATTCATAATATTCGTTCAGAATTAGAATTAAATACAGAAGAAGGTTTAGTTTATATTAATAACAAAATATTTTATAAAATATCAGATATTATTTTCGTGCAGATTAAAGATATTAGAATGGATACAAAAAGTATTATAGCAAAAATAATTAAAAATTAAGTAAACAGCTTAAATTAAATAAATTTTAATCAACATATGAGGAACATATGTGAATATATTAAATTTTGATTTTGCAATTTATATAAAATTTTTTATTAGTTTATTTGTATTAATTAATCCTATAGGTATGATACCAATTTTTTGTAGCATGACAAATAATTTTTCTGATAAAGAAAGAAATAGAATTAATTTTATAGCAACTTTTTCAGCATGTATAATTTTGATTATATCTTTATTTTTTGGTCATAATATTTTAAATTTTTTTGGAATTTCAATATCATCTTTAAAAATTTCTGGTGGTTTATTAATTTTGTTTATAGCTTTTTCTATGATTAATAATCAAAATTCTACTATTAATCAAAAAAAAAAAATATATAAAAAAAAAAATATACAATTAAAAAATATTGGTGTAATACCTTTAGCTATGCCTTTAATTTCTGGACCTGGCGCTATTAGTTCTACAATAATTTGGAGTATACAATATCCTAGTTTCATAAACATGATTTTTTGTAGTATAGTAATTGGTATATTTTTTTTATTTTGTTATAGTATTTTTAGAATATCTCCATTTTTTATGTATTTTTTGGGTAAAACTGGAATGGAAATTATTACTAAAGTTATGGGATTGTTATTGATGTCTTTAGGAATCGAATTAATTATTTCTGGATTAAGATCTATTATTTATAAAAGTTTCTAGTAAATTTAAAAATTTTTATTTAATTTTTTATTAAATTATTTTAATCTATATTAAAATAAAGTAATCACGAAGTTTAATGAATTTTATTTATGGAAAATATTTATATTCGTAATTTAAAAAAAACTGATTGGAGTATAATTTCTAGTGCAATGAATGTATTTACAGATTCTAGAAATCAAAAGACAGTAGATGAGTTATGGTTTACTGAACATAATGCGATTTTTACAACGGGTATTTTAGAAAAAAATAAAAATATTATTAAACCAATAGATAATATTCCAATTGTACAGTGTAATAGAGGAGGTAAAATAGCTTACCATGGACCAGGACAACAATTAGTTTATATATTAATAAACTTAAAATTAAAAAAAATTAATATTCGGGATTTTCTTTTTTTGATAGAAAAAGTTGTAATTAATACATTAAAAAAATTTCATATAACAGCTTATACTATTAAAAACGCTCCTGGTATATATATAAATAAAAAAAAATTTTGTTTTATAGGATTACGTATTAAAAATCATTGTTCTTTATATGGAATATCTTATAATATAAATACTGATTTAAGTGTATATAAAAAAATTAATCCTTGTGGAAATAAATTTATAAAAGTTATGAATTTAATAGATATTCTTCCTAAAATTACAATGAAGATTTTTAGAAAGAAATTTATTCAAACATTTTTAAATATTTTCCAATATCAAGCAAAATATAAATCTGCATACAATATTTTTGATAAAATATATTAATTAATATTTATATAAAATTTATTATTATATAATATATTTTTTTAAAAAAATTTTTTAATAATTTATAAATTTAAAATAAAAATTTTTACAAATTTAATTGAGATTAATAAAATATGTTAATAAAGCCAAATTGGATTAAAATTAAATTACCTACTAATCTTCATAATGTTCGAAGTGTGAAAAAAATTTTAAGAAATAAATTATTAAAAACTGTATGTGAAGAAGCTCAATGTCCTAATTTACATGAATGTTTTAATAAAGGTACTGCTACATTTATGATTTTAGGATCTATTTGTACACGTAAATGTCCTTTTTGTGCAGTTAATAAAGGACAGCCAAAATATTTAGATAAAAATGAACCTAAAAATTTAGCAAAGGTAATTTATGACATGAATTTAAATTATGTTGTTATTACTTCTGTAAATCGTGATGATTTAAAAGATGGTGGTGCTTTACATTTTTCTAAATGTATTAAAGAAATTAGAAAAATAAAAGATATTAGAATTGAAATATTAGTTCCAGATTTTAGAAAAAAAGAAAAAATTGCATTAGAACTTATTAGTAAAAATTTACCAGATATTTTTAATCATAATGTAGAAAATGTTCCAAGATTGTATAAAAAAATTCGTCCAGGAGCAAGTTACAAAAATTCTTTAAATTTATTAAATATATTTAATAAAAAATTTCCTTATATTCCTACAAAATCTGGTTTAATGGTAGGATTAGGTGAAAAGAAATATGAAATATTTCAAGTTATAAAAGATTTATATGATAATGGAGTATCTATGTTAACTATTGGACAATATTTACAACCAAGTCATCTACATGTTTCTGTAAAAAAATATTTACATAAAGAAGAATTTCAAGAAATACAAGACTATGCTGCTTCTATTGGATTTAAACATATTTTTTGTGGTCCACTAGTAAGATCTTCATATCATGCTTTTACACAGTATAGTAAAATAAATATATAGTTATTATAATAAAATATATTCTTTAAAATTTTTAATTAGAGGATGAGCGGTGTTATATAAAAATTTTAATAAAATTCATAAAACGAAAATAATAATTGCATTAGATTATTCTAGTAAAAAAAAAGCATTAATTTTAATAAAAAATTTAAATCCAAAGTTTTGTAGATTAAAAATTGGAAAAGAAATGTTTTTTTTATTTGGTATAAATTTTTTAAAAAAAATTATAAATTTAGGATTTAAAATTTTTTTAGATTTAAAATTAAATGATATTCCAAATACTGTTTTTAAAGCTATTAGATCTTTTTCTAATTTAAGTTTATGGATGATTAGTATTCATGCATCTGGCGGAAAAGATATGATGAAAGCTGCAAAA
The DNA here is from genome assembly GCF_964058995.1 of Buchnera aphidicola (Chaitophorus populicola). Lineage (GTDB taxonomy): Bacteria > Pseudomonadota > Gammaproteobacteria > Enterobacterales > Enterobacteriaceae > Buchnera_J > Buchnera_J aphidicola_BO. The sequence continues at coordinate 232,410 of NZ_OZ060382.1, forward strand.
TTAGCAATTAAATTTTTTAAAAAACCTCCTTTATTAGTTTCTATAACAGTTTTAAGTAGTTTTTCAATTAAAAATTTACATGAAATAGGAATATTTTCCTCTATTAATCAACAAATTTTGTTATTATCTCAATTATCTAAGGATATTGGTTTAGATGGTGTTGTATGTCCTGGAAGTGCTGTCAAAGATGTAAAAAAAATATTAGGAAAAAATTTTAAAATTATTACACCAGGAATAAGAATGTCAGACAGTACTTTATATGATCAAAAAAATGTAATTACACCTGAACAAGCAATAAAATTAAAAATAGATTATATTGTTTTAGGAAGAATAATTACTTTTTCAAAAAATCCAATTAATGATTTAAAAAAAATTTTTTTATTAATACAAAAAAAAAAATATTGTTAATTTTTTTAAATATTAATTAAAATATAAAATAATATTATTAAAATTGTAGAGATTTCATGAGATTAAAAAAAGTTGCACAATCTATATTACCTACACGATGGGGAAATTTTTTAATCGTAGCTTTTAAAGAAAAAAATAAAAAAATTAATGTAAATAATCATTTAGCTTTAATTTATGGTGATATATATCATGAAAAAAAAACAATATTAGCTAGAATTCATTCAGAATGTTTAACTGGAGATTCATTTTTTAGTTTACGTTGCGATTGTGGTAGACAGCTTAAGACTGCATTAAATGTTATATCTCAAGAAGGTTCTGGAATTTTAATTTATCATCGACAAGAAGGAAGAAATATTGGTTTAATAAATAAAATTAAAGCATATGCTTTACAAGATATTGGATTAGATACTGTTCAAGCAAATCATAAATTAGGTTTTTCAGCCGATGAAAGAGATTTTAAAATTTGTTCTGACATTTTTAAATTATTAAAAATTAAAAAAATACGTTTATTAACTAATAATCCTAAAAAAGTAAAAATATTAAGTCAATTTGGTATTAATATTCAAGAAAGAGTTCCTTTAATTGTTGGGATAAATAAAAAAAATAAATTTTATGTACATACAAAAAAAAATAAAATGGGTCATTTTTTTTAAAAATAATAATTTTTTAAAATACTCACTTTTAAAAAAATAAATATTTATTAATTTAAAATTTTTAAAATAAATTATTATTATAACTATATTATAAAAAAATCTATAAAAAATTATTATTTTGAATAAATTATATAATTTTAATTAATGTATAAATTTTTATATAAAACTTAAAAGATTAAAATATTAAAATATATCTTAAAATTATATTTTAATAATGATTTTATTTTTAATATTTTCAATATAAAATTAATTTATATTAAAAATTTTTCTAGGTTTTCCTTTTTTATCGACAGCAACATAAATAAATTTTCCATTCGTAGCTAAATATTCTTCTTTAATAGGTTTAGAATATAATCTTGTTACCCATATTTCTATTTTTATTTTCATAGAACTAGTGCCAATTTTAATACATTTTCCATAACAATTAATAATATCTCCTATAGATATAGGATAAATAAAAGAAATTTTTTGTGCTTGTGCTGTTACAACTCTACCTAAAGATATTTGCTTTGCTAAAATAGCTCCTCCCATATCCATTTGTGACATCACCCATCCTCCAAAAATATTTCCATTAGCATTTGTATGATTAGGCATCGCTAAAGTTTTTAAAAGCATATTATTTTTATTTTTAATATTTTTTTTATTTTTATTTTTTTTCACTTTGCGTTCCTATTTTAAAATTTTTATATATTATAAATAATAAAGAAATATATAACAAATATAAAAATTTTTTAAATTAATAAATTTTATATAATTTTAAAATAAAAAAATTATTAATAAAATGAAACATTTATAATATATTTACATGATAAAATTATTTTAAAATAATTTGTTTTATTAATTATAAATAACATATTTATTATTAAATAAAAGTAGATTTTTTTAAAAAAATACATAATTTTTTAATTTTTTGAATCATTTTTTTTTTATTATTTAAATATTTTTCTATTAATAAAATTATTTCTGAACCACATATTATTCCTGAAATTCCAGATTTAAATATTAATTTCATATCTGTATATTTATTTATTCCAAAACCGTTTAAAATTGGTGCAGACTTATTTTTTATAAGTTTATTAATTATATTTAAATTTATTGGTTTATTTTTTTTATGAATTCCTGTAACTCCAGTTCTAGATACAAGATATACGTAACCTTGACTATATTTAGATATTTTTTTAATTAATATATTATTAGCATTAGGAGGACATATATAAATTGAAGAAATTTTATTTAATAAAGCATATTTACGAAATTGAGATGATTCTTCTATTGGAAGATCAGGAATTAATACTGAATCTATTCCATATTTATAACAATAATAATAAAATTTTTGAATTCCAAAATTAAATATTAAATTAGCATATATTAATAAACCAATAGGTAATTTTTTATTTTTTTGACGTATTTCTTTTATACTTTTAAAAAATTTTTTAATATGAATTTTATTTTTTAAAGCACGTTTATTAGATTTTTGTATAATAGGTCCATCTGCTACAGGATCTGAAAATGGTATACCGATTTCTATCGCATCTGCTCCGGAAGATATAACAGATTTAATAATTTTTATAGATTTTTTTAGAGTAGGATCTCCTAAAACTAAAAACGGTACAAAAACTTTTTCTTGAGTATTTTTTTTTTTATCAAACATAATTTTGTAACGATTCATTAATTTTCTCCAATATTTATTTCATTTTTTTTAAAAAATTATTTACTGTGTCGATGTCTTTATCTCCTCTTCCTGACAAGTTCACAATTAATATTTGTTTTTTTTTTTTGTTTTGATTCATTAATTTTAATGCATATGATAAAGCATGAGATGATTCTAATGCTGGAATAATTCCTTCTTTTTTTGATAATAATAAAAAAGCATGAACAGCATCTATATCTTTTACAGAAACATATTTAACTAATTTTTTTTGTTTTAACCATACATGTTCTGGACCAACTGAAGGAAAATTTAGTCCAGAAGAAATAGACCAAGATTTGTTAATTTGTCCTTCATTAGATTGTAAAATTGAAGATTTCATACCAAAGTAGATACCTATTTTCCCTTGAGTTAAAGCTGCGCTATGTTTATTTGTTTTTAAACCTTTGCCAGCTGCTTCTACTCCAATTAAAGATATAGATTTATTTTTTATAAATCTTGAAAAGATTCCAATAGCGTTAGATCCTCCTCCTATACATGCTATTATTGCATTTGGAAGTTTAGATTCTTTTAATAAAATTTGTTTAATAGTTTCTTGACCTATTATTTTTTGAAAATACTTGACTATTTTTGGATATGGATGTGGACCTGCTACAGTTCCTAACATATAATATGTAGTTTTATAATTTTCTGCCCAATCTCTCATTGCTTCGTTACATGCATCTTTTAATGTAGCGTTTCCTGAATATACTGGAATTATTTTAGCTCCCATCATTTTCATTCGTAAAACATTTGAATATTGACGTTTAATATCTTTTGCTCCCATATAAATTTTACATTTTAAATTTAATCTAGCACATACAATAGCTGAAGCTACACCATGTTGTCCAGCACCTGTTTCAGCAATGATTTCTTTTTTATTCATTTGTTTCGCTAATAACGCTTGCCCTAAAACTTGATTAGTTTTATGTGCTCCTCCATGTAATAGATCTTCTCTTTTTAAATAAATTTTTGTTTTAGTGTTTTTAGTAATATTTTTACATAATGTTAATGGAGTAGGTCTTCCTGCAAAATTTTGTAGCAAATTACGAAATTTTTTTTTAAACTTGATATCATTTTTTGCTTGAATAAAATTTTTTTCTAATTGATCTAGAGCAGAAATAAGTATTTCTGGTACAAATTTTCCACCAAACTCACCAAAATATGAATTATTTTTTTTCATTTATTTTCCTTCTATAATAAAAAGATCTTAAAATTTTAAATATTTTTTTTATTTTTTTTTTATCTTTAATACCTGTTTTTTTTTCTAATCCAGAATTTAAATCTAAACCATAGCAATTTAATATTAATGCTTTTTGAATATTTGTAGAGTTCAATCCTCCTGATAAAATAATTTTTTTTAAATTTTTTCCTTTTAATATATTCCAATTAAAACTTTTTCCACTACCTGGATTAATATTATCAAATAAATATTTATTAACGTTATCATATTTTTTAAAAAAATATATATTTTTATTTACTCCTATAGATTTCCAGATTTTTATTTTATATCCTATATTTTTTTTTAATTTATTTATATATTCTTCATTTTCTATTCCATGTAATTGAATTATTTTTAAATTTAATAAAAAAATCTTTTTGATAATTTCATCAATATTTTGATTTTGAAATACTCCTACGAATTTTAAATTTTTGACACAAATAATTTTTTTTGCTTGTTTTAATTTTATTTTTCTTGGTGAGTTCTTACAGAAAATTAATCCACCATATACTGATCCATATTTTTCTGAAATTTTTGCATCTTTTATACGAGTTAAACCACAAATTTTATTATTTCCAAAAATAATTTTTTTAACTGCTATTTTTAAATTATTTTTTTGCATTAAACTAGAACCAATTAAAAATCCATTAACTATAGTAGATAATTGTCTAATTTGAGAGTTTTTATAAAATCCAGATTCACTTATAATAATCGTTTTATTAGAAATTAAAGGAGCTAGTTTTTTAGTATTATTAATATCAACTGATAAGTTTTTTAAATCACGATTATTAATTCCAATAACTTTTGCTTTTAAAAAAATTGCTCTGTTTAATTCTTTTATATTATTTATTTCTGTTAATATACCTAAATTCATTTTTTTACATAAGTTAGATAAAAAATTATATTGATTGTTATTCAAAATGGATAGCATTAATAAAACAGCATCTGCTTGATAATATCTAGCTAAATATATTTGATATGGATCAAAAATAAAATCTTTACATAAAATAGGTTGTGGTACTTGATTTCTAACAATAGAAATATTTTTTATGTTTCCATGAAAATAGTTATTTTCTGTTATTACTGAAATAACATTAGCATATTTTTTATAAATTTTAGATATTTTATTTAAGTTAAAATTTTTATTAATTATACCTAACGAAGGTGAAGCTTTTTTACATTCCAAAATAAAAGCAGGTTTATTTATATTTAAAGCTTCAATAAAATTTCTAGTGTTTATAGAAATTTTGTTTTTAAAATTTTTTAATGGTTTTTTATTTTTTTTATTTTCAATCCATTTTTTTTTTTTTATTATAATTTTTTCAAGAATAGTTTGAATCATATTTTTCCTATTTTAGAAATATTTTTTATAAAATTATAAATTTTACCACTATGAATAATTTTTAAACTTTTATCAGTATTTTTTTTTAAATTTTTATTTCCAAAAATTTTTAATAAGATAGCTGTATTAATTGCTATCAATTCATTGTCTTTATTTGATCCTTGACCTTTAAAAATTTTTTTCAAAATTTTAAAATTGTCTTTTAAAGTTCGTTTTTTAATATTTTTTTTTTTTCTCCATAATACACCAAAATCTGCAGGAGTATATAATTTAGATTGAATTTTATTATGTTTAATTTTAATAAAATGAGTAGGTGCATGTAAAGTTGCTTCATCTGTTTGATCACTATTAATTAAAAATATTTTTTTATATTTCATTTTTTTTATTATTTTTGCTATAAAAAACATTATATCTCTGTTATATGTTCCAATTACACCTAATTTAGGTTGAGAAGGATTTAATAGAGGACCTGCAATATTAAAAAAACTTCTAATTTTTAATTCAGATCGAACTTTATGGACATTTTTAAATATAGGATTGTATTTTTGTGCATTTAAAAAACAAATATTAAAATTTTTAAACATTTTTTGTGATAATTTTTTAGACATATATGTATTAATATTAAAAGATCGTAATATATTAGAAGATCCTGAAGCACTAGTAATACTTTCATTACAATGTTTAATAATTTTAAATCCTAGTAATGCTGCAATTAAAGCACTAGATGTAGAAACATTGATTCCATTACTTGAATCTCCACCTGTTCCTGCTATATCAGAATACTTACATTTTTGTTTAGGAAATTTTGTCATTAGTTGCCAAGATGCTTTTATTAATCCATGTATTTCTCTTGTTTTGATTCCTTTAATTTGCATAGCAGTAATAATACTAGAAATTTGAGAGTTATTAATTTTTTTTTTTCCAATTGAAATCATTAATTTAAACATTTCTTCTTTTGTTAAATGTTTTATGTAAAGTAATTTTTTTAAAATTTTTTTCATTTTTTTTATATTTATTAATTAAATTAATATTTTCTTTAAAATTAAATATATTTTAAAGCATTTTTTTTATGTTTGTAGTAAATAATATTGAAAGATTATTTAATAATTTATTAATTAAAGTTTTTATATAAATTATATATTTAATACAATAATTTCATTTTTTTTAAAATAAATGAAAGAATTTTAGAATTATTTGCTATAATAACCGTTTTATTATTGTAATCAAATCCACCTGTATAATCACTAATTATTCCTCCTGATTCTTTAACATGTAAAATACCTGAATAATAATTTTTCATTTGAAAATTATGTTCGATAATACAATCAATTCTTCCATTAGCTAAATATACTAAATCTAAAGGTATTAAATTAGTACTTCTAAAAGAAATTCCTTTTTCAAAGATATTTTTTAAAATTTGATAGAAAATATGATGATTTTTACATAATAAATAATTAATTTTTGCAGAAATAAAAATTTTTTTAAATAAATTTTCTTTTGAAGATCTCATTCTATGTCCATTAATTTGAGCTCCATGTCCGTTTACTGCTGTAAATAATTCATTTTTTAATGGATCATATATTACTGAAGAATTGATTTTATTTCTTATAAAAATTGTTATTGATATACAAAAATTTGGAAATCTTTTTTTAAAGTTTTTTTTTCCATGAATAAGATTAATAACCCAAGTTGGGTTTTTAAATTTCTTTAATTTGAGATTATTGTAATGAAATAATATATGATGATGAAAATATGATTTTTTTATTAAATTTATAATAATATTTTTTGTTTTAAAAATTTCTTTTTTTAAAATTTCTTTATTTTTTAAATAATTAAATGTATTTTTATCATAAGCTTGAATAATATTATTACCTCCTTTTATGGCAGCTTGTATTGCTATATTTAATATAGGATGCATATTTTTTCCTGTTTTAATAATAAGATTTAAAAATATTATTTTATAATATTTAAGTAGTTATATAATAATAAAATTATTAATTGTAAATTTTTTATTTATATATTTTATATTTTATATTTTTTATTTAGAAATAGAATTTTTATATAATTTAATTGTATCAAATTTTTTAATTTATTTATTTTTTATTAAATATATTAAATGTATTTTATAAAATTTTGAAAATATATTTTAATATTCATATTTTTTATAAGGAATAATATTTATGACTGTAAAAATAAGATCAATAAGAGGAATGCATGATTATCTTCCTGAAGAATTATATTTTTGGGAAAAAACTGAAAAAATTTTAAAAACAATATTTAAAAATTATGGATATAATGAAATTAGATTACCAACACTAGAAAATACTAAATTATTTAAAAAATCTATTGGTGCAGTTACTGATATTATAGAAAAAGAAATGTACACATTTTTTGATCGTAAAAAGACAAGTATTACTTTACGACCAGAAGCAACAGCGAGTTGCGCTAGAGCTATTTTAGAAAATAATTTATTAAAAAATATTCATCAAAGATTTTGGTATTTTGGACCTATGTTTAGATATGAAAGACCTCAAAAAGGACGTTATAGACAATTTTATCAGTTTGGGTGTGAGGTTTATGGTTTAAGTGATCCTCATATAGATTTAGAATTAATAATGATTTTATATCGTTGTTGGAAAAATTTAAAAATAGATAAAAAATTTTTTTTAGAGATAAATTCTATTGGAAGTATAAAATCTCGTGAGAAATACAAAATTGATTTAATAAATTTCTTAAAAACTAATGTAAAACTTTTAGATATAGATTCTAAAAAAAGATTATATACTAATCCTTTAAGAATTTTAGATAGTAAAAATTTAAATACACAAAATTTATTAAAGAATTCTCCAGTATTATTAGATTATATTGATGAAAATTCAAAAAATCATTTTAATATTTTATGTTCTTTGATGAAAGAAATAAATATTCCTTTTATCATTAATACAAAATTAATTAGAGGATTAGATTATTATAATAGCGTTGTATTTGAATGGAAATATAAAAGTAAAAGTTTAGGATCACAAAATACTATTTGTGCTGGAGGGCGTTATGATAATTTAATAAAAATTTTAGGAGGACCGGTAACTCCTGCATTAGGATTTGCAATTGGTATGGAACGTTTAATATATATTATTAGAAAAAATGAAAAAAAAATAAATACAAATTTAATCAATGATATTTATATAATTTCTAATTTACGAAAAAATACAATATTATATATAAAATATATAGAAAAAATTAGAAATATTTTTAATAAATTAAAAATTATTCAAGATTTTAATTTAGGATCTATTAAGAAAAAAATAATTCGTGCAAAAAAATTTCAATCAAAAATAATTATAATCATAAATAAATATACTTTAATTAATCAAAAAATAGAAATTCGATATTTTAATAGTAATCAAGTAAATATAGTTAGTTTTAAAAAAATTATAGAAATATTAAAAAGTTTTTTTAATTATCATTAACATATTAAAGTTTAAAAAATAATTTTTTAATATATAAAATTAAGGATTTTAACAAATGTATATTAATGAAAGTAAAAATTATCAAAATGATAGTAAATTATGGAATTTATTACGTCAAGAAACTTATAGACAAAATGAAAATATTACTTTAATAGCTTCCGAAAATTATGCTACAAAAGAAATAATGCAAGCTCAAGGATCTATTTTGACAAATAAATATGCTGAAGGATATCCAAATCATCGTTATTATGGTGGATGTAAATATATAGATAAAATAGAAAATTTAGCAATTTATAGAGCAAAAAAATTATTTAAAGCTAGTTATGCTAATGTACAACCTCATTCTGGTTCTCAAGCAAATTTTGCTGTTTATCATGCACTCTTAAAACCAGGAGATTTAATTTTAGGAATGAATTTAATGGATGGAGGTCATTTAACACATGGATCTTTAGTAAACTTTTCAGGAAAAATATATAAATCTATATCTTATAAATTAAATAAATTTGGAAATATTGATTATTCTAATATAAAATTTTTAGCGAAAAAATATCAACCTAAGGTAATAATTGGTGGTTTTTCGTCTTATTCAGGCATATGTAATTGGAAAAAAATGCGAGAAATAGCTGATGAAATTAATGCTTATTTAGTTGTAGATATTGCACATATTGCTGGATTAATCGCTGCTGATTTATATCCTAGTCCTATAAATTATGCACATGTAGTAACTACTACTACACATAAAACTCTTTCTGGACCAAGAGGAGGTTTAATATTATCTAACTTAAATGATCAAAAATTGTATGATAAATTAGATAAATCTATTTTTCCTGGATCTCAAGGAGGACCTCTTATGCATGTTATAGCAGCTAAAGCTATTGCATTTAAAAACGCTATGAGTAAATGCTTTAAAAAATATCAAAAACAAATTTTAAAAAATTCTAAAGTAATGTCAGAATATTTTTTAAAAAATAAATTTGAAATAATTTCTAATGGAACTCATAATCATTTGTTTGTTTTAAATCTAACTAAAAATAACATAACAGGAAAAGATGCAGAAAATTTTTTAAGTTTATCAAATATTATAGTAAATAAAAATACTATACCAAATGATTTAAAAAATCCTTTTATTACTTCTGGAATTAGAATTGGAACTCCTGCAATTACCAACAGAGGAATAAAAGAATTAGAATCAGAAAAAATTGCATATTTAATAAAAATTTTGTTAAATAATTTTAAAAATTATCATACAAGTATTAAAATTAAAAAAATTATATTAGATATATGTAAAAAATATCCAATTTATTTGTAATTTTTTTATATTAAATTAATAAAATATTTATTTTAATTTTATTAAAATTAATTTTTTTATTTTTTAAAAATTTTACTTCTCCTAAAAATGGTATTTTTAATTTTTTTTTTAAATACGAAATATATTCTTGATGATGTGTTTCTTTTTTTTTATAAGTATTATTTGCAATCCATCCTGAACATTTTAGTTTAGAATTTAAAATAGCATTTTTTGTTAAAATTGCGTGATTTATACAACCTATTTTAATGGCAATAATTATTAATACTGGTAATTTTTCTAAAATAACCCAATCTGAAAATTTGTTCTTATTAGATAAAGGAGTATGCCAACCCCCTGCTCCTTCTACTAAAATCCAATTTGCATGTTTAGAAATATTTTTTAATCCATTAGACATTTTTTTAAAACAAATTTTTTTTTTATTTATTTTACTTGCAATATGTGGAGGAATAGATTTATCAAAATGTATTGGATTAATATCTTTCAGAGAAAAATTTTTAAAACTATATTTATTTAATAAATATGCATCTTTATTAAATTTATAATTATTTTTTTTAATTATTGATCCGCATGAAACTGGTTTATATCCTACAGATTTAAACCCAAATTTTTGAGCTTTTTTTAATAAGATACAACTTATTAAAGTTTTTCCAACATTTGTATCTGTTCCTGTAATAAAAATTTTTTTTTTTATGTTTTTCATTAAATTGTTAAGTAATTGTATTATATGAAATAATTTTAAGGAATTTTATGTTAAACTTAATAAAATATTTTATATATTTAAGTTTAACATAAATATTTTATAATAATTTATAATTTACTATATAAAAATAGTAAGTTATTTTTCTAAAGCATTATAAAAAAATTTTTTTTTATAATTTTTTTTATTTAATTTAAATTTAAATTTTTCTGGTTTTAAATTTAATTTTTTAAATAATTTTATATCTTTTTTTTCACTTTGATTTTTTGTAGTTAATAATTTACAGCCATAAAAAATAGAATTTGCTCCTACCATAAAACACATAGCTTGTGTTTGAAAATTCATTTTCTCTCTTCCAGCAGAAAGTCTAATATATGATTTAGGCATCATAATTCTAGAAATTGCTATAATTTTAATAAAATCAAATGCATTTACTTTTTTATTTTTTTCTAGCGGAGTTCCAGGAATTTTTACTAACATATTTATAGGAATACTTTCTGGAGGTTTTGGAAGATTAGATAATTCCATCAAAAATTCTATTCTATCTTGAATTTTTTCTCCTAACCCTATAATTCCTCCTGAACAAATTTTCATGCCAGAATTTCGAATATTATTTAAAGTATTTAATCTACTTTGATATGTTCTTGTAGAAATTATTTTCGAATAGAAGTTTTTAGAAGTATCTATATTATGATTATAGAAATCTAAACCTGCGTTTTTTAATTTTTTTGCTTGTTTTTCAGTTAATTCTCCCAATGTCATGCAAGTTTCTAGTCCTAATTTTTTCACTTTTTTAATAATTTTTTCTAAATACGGCATATCTCTTTCTTTAGGATTTTTCCATGCTGCACCCATACAAAAACGACTTGCACCTATTTTTTTTGCTTTTTTTGCAGCTTTAAGAATTTTATTTTTATCTAATAAAGGTTTATTTTTTAAATGAGTTGAATATCTTGAACTTTGAGGACAGTATTTACAATCTTCAGGGCATAAACCCGTTTTAATAGATAATAAAGTACTGATTTGAATAATATTTGGGTTAAAATTTTTACGATGTATTGTTTGAGCTTCATATATTAAATCAAAAAATGGTTTTTTAAAAAGTTTTTTAGTTTTTTCTAAAGTCCAACGTAATTTCATATATACTCCGAAATAAATGTATTTTTTAAAGAAAAAGATTATAATTTATTAATATTTAAATTTAAAAAAAATAATACTCATATGAAAGAAAAAGATTTGTTTTTTGACAAAAAACATATTTGGCATCCTTATGAATCAATTACAAATACAAATAATTGTTTTTTAGTAACTTCTGCAAAAGGAATTTTTTTAAAATTATCTAATGGACAAAAGATTATTGATGGAATGTCTTCTTGGTGGTCTGTTATACATGGTTACAATCATAAAAGATTAAATTTAGCTTTAAATAAACAAATAAAAAAAATGTCACATGTAATGTTTGGAGGAATTACTCATAAACCTGCAATATCATTATGTCGTAAATTATTAGAAATAACACCTAAGAATTTAGATTGTATTTTTTTAGCTGATTCTGGATCTGTTGCAATAGAAATAGCTATGAAAATGACTTTACAATATTGGAATGCTTTAAATGTCAATAAAACAAAATTTTTAACTATTAAAAATGGTTATCATGGAGATACATTTTTTGCGATCTCAGTTTCAGATCCTTTAAATTCTAAACATAAAATATATAATAATGTTATATTAAAAAATATTTTTGCAGAATCTCCTGTTATATCTTTTGATGATATTTGGAATAATACTGATTTAAAATCTTTTGAAGAATTGATTTGTAAAAATCAACATAGTATTGCTGGAGTAATTTTAGAACCTATTGTTCAAGGTGCAGGAGGAATGAAATTTTATCATCCTAACTATTTAAAAAATGTAAGAAAATTATGTAATTTATATAATATTCCTTTAATTATAGATGAAATTGCAACAGGTTTTGGAAGAACTGGAAAATTATTTGCTTCCGAATATTCTAATATTTCAGGAGATATATTATGTATTGGAAAAGCGTTAACTGCGGGTATGTTAACTTTATCAGCTGTTTTAACTACACGATATATTGCTGATATTATAAGTTGTAGTAAGGCACAATGTTTAATGCATGGTCCAACTTATATGGGTAATCCTTTAGCATGTGCAGTTGCAAATGAAAATATTAAAATGTTAAAAGAGAATAAATGGAAAAAGCAAGTAAAAAATATAGAAATAGAATTAAAAAAAAATTTAAAAAGTTTATCTAATCATCCTAAAGTATCTAATGTACGAGTTTTAGGAGCTATTGGAGTAGTAGAATGTTTATATCCAATTAAAATAAAAAAAATGCAATCTTTTTTTATTAAAAATCATATCTGGATTAAACCATTTAAAAATTTAATTTATACAACTCCTGCATATATTATTGATAAAGATAGCTTAAAAAAAATTACTAAAGTTATTGCTTTATCTTTAGATACAGATAATTTTATTTATTAAAATAAAAAATTTAATCTTTTAATAATAACACTTCAATCCATAAAGGTCCTTGCATAATATTAAAATTTAATTCTTGATTTAACAAACCATTCTTTTTATTTATAGAATATATAGATATAGAGCTCGATTTTTGACCTGCTACAATAAGATATGTACCTGTTTGATCAATATTAAAACTACGAGGTTGTTTGACAGTTTGATAAATTTTAGTAAACTTTAATATCCCTGTATGTGGATTTATTTGAAATAATGAAATTGTACTTGTTGCTCTTTCAGAAGCATATAAAAAATACCCACAAGGAGAAATATGTATATCTGCAGCCCATTTTTTTTTAACAAAAATTGGTATAATTTCTATTTTTTGTATATATTTAAATGTATTTTTTAAAATTATTTTTTGTATATCCCATACAGTAATTGTGCTATTAAGTTCATTTAAAACATATAAATATTTATTATTTGGATGAATTGACATATGTCGTGGTCCATAATTTTTATTGTAATATAAATTATTTGTATTAATTTCAAATAATTTATTAATATTTTCAATGTTATAAATAAATATTTTATTTAATTTTAAAGCAGCAACAAATAAAAATCTATTAGATTGGTCTATTATAGAAGCATGACAACCTAAAACTTTATTTTTAATTTTATATGTTTTTGTTGGTATACCATTTTTACTTAATAAATGGCAGCTAATAGAATTATTTCCATAAGAACTATTAAATAAATACTTTTCATTAAGATCAATACAAATATGATTTGGATTTCCATATGTTTTTATTTCATTTTTTTTTTTCAATAGTCCTTTATAATTAATAGTATATGTTATAATTCGCGCATCATTTCTTACTCCAGCATATAATTTTTTTTTTTGTAAAGATAATTTAATAGGTTGAATCTCTCCATTTGTATCTATTTCTTGAATTTTTTTAATTTTATTTAATGAATTAAATTTAAATACTTGAATTTTATGATTTTTTGGAATAGAAACATAAATAATATATTTTTTTGTTTTTTTCATTTTTTTTATTTTTCATTCTTGATTTTTTTTAAGTTTAATATAAATTTTATTATCCAATAAATTTTTTTTTTCGAATTGTGAAACATTTTTTTAAATACAATAGTATTTTTTTCTTTTATTTTCCAGAATTGAGATTTTTTTTTAATATAATTAACTAATGATATTGTATCAATAGTATTTGAAGATAAAAATTTTATTTCACCACCTATGTTATTAAAATAAATTCTTTTTATTTGATATTTTTCTGCAATAATTTGCATTTTTTTCATTATTAACAAATTTTTTAATAATTTTGGTATTTTTCCAAAAAATTTTTTTAAATTTAATTTAATTTTTTTTAACTGATATAGATGATTTGATGTAGAAATTTTTAAATAATAAAATAATCTTTGATTTACGTTATGAATGTAATTTTCTGGAATTAAAGCTGGAATATTTAACTTAATTTTTGTTTTTTTATGAAATAAATTTATATTTTTATTTTTATTACCTATTTTTAAAGTTTTAATAGCTTTTTTTAATAATTTTAAATATAATTCTAACCCTATATTTTCTATATATCCACTTTGTTTTGCACCTAAAATTTCTCCTACTCCACGAATTTCTAAATCATGAGTAGCTAAAGAAAATCCAGCACTAAAATCTTGTATAGATGATATAGATTTAAATCTTTTTTTTGCATTTTCTGTAATTTTTTTTAAATTTGATACTAATAGCCATGCATATGCTTGATGATAAGATCTACCTACTCTTCCACGTAATTGATGTAATTGAGATAATCCAAAACAATCTGCATTTTCAATAATTATTGTATTTGCTAGAGGAATATCTAAACCATTTTCAATAATTGTTGTACATAATAATATATTAAAACGATTTTTATAAAAATCACTAATCACTTTTTTTAGACATTTATTATTCATCTTTCCATGTCCTATTTTAAATTTTCCTTCTGGAACTAATTGAGATAAATAATCTAATTTTTTTTGAATTTTGTTTACTTTATTATAAATATAATAGACTTGACCTCCTCTATTCAATTCTTTTAGAATTGCACTTCTAATAATTTTTTTATTTTTATTTCGAATAAATGTTTTTACTAATAATTTTTTATCTGGAGGAGTTTTAATAATAGATAAATCTCGAATACCTAAAAGAGACATATTTAAAGTTCGAGGAATAGGAGTTGCAGTTAAAGTTAAGATATCAATATTATAAAATTTTTTTTTCATAAATTCTTTATGATGTACTCCAAATCGATGTTCTTCATCAATAATTAATAGTCCTAAATTATTCCATTTAAGCTTTTTTAATAAAATTTTATGAGTACCAATTAAAATATTTATTTTTCCATTTTTTATTTTTTTTAAAATAGATTGTTGTTCTTTTTTAGTTTTAAAATTAGAAAACATTTCTATAGATATAGAATATTTAGAAAATCTTTCGATAAAATTATTATAATGTTGTTGTGCAAGTAAAGTAGTAGGCACTAGAATTGCTACTTGTTTATTATTATAACTAGCTATAAATGCTGCTCTCATAGCTACTTCTGTTTTTCCGAATCCTACATCTCCACATACTAAACGATCCATTGGTTTAGAAGAAAACATATCATTTAAAACAGATTCTATGACTTTAGATTGATCAGGTGTAGTTTGAAATGGAAAAAGTTTACAAAATTCTAGATATTTTTGGTGATTTTTTTTAAAAGCAAATCCTTTATGAGAATTTCTTTTTGCATAAATATTTAACAAAATTGCTGCAGTATCAAATATTTTTTTTGAAATTTTTTTTTTTTCTTTTTTCCAGTTATCACTTCCTAATTTATGTAAAGGAATAATTTTGTTAGTAGTATTTTGATATATATTAATTAAATTTAATGAGGATACAGGTACATATAATTTGTCTTTATCTGCATATAAAATAACTATATATTCAGATTTAATTCCAGATGTTTCAATTGTTTTTAATCCTTTATATCTTCCGATTCCATGTTTAATATGCATAATTGGTTGATTAATATTTATATTAAAAATTTTTTTTTTAAATAGTGTTAAATCATCGTTTTTCATAAATTAATTAAATAAATTGTTTTAAAATAAATATTTATGTTATTACAGTATATTTATTTTAAAAAAAAAGTTAAATGATATTTAAAATTATATTTTTTGAAAATTTTAACATATAAAAAATTTTATTTATTATGAAAATAATATGTTAAAATTAAAAAAAATAAAATATATTATAATATATTTTTTTTAAAACAGTATAAAAATTATATTTTATAATATCAAGAAAAATAAATTAATTATAAAATTTTTCGTTTTTTAATTATGAGAATAATATGACAATTAGAGTAGGAATTAATGGTTTTGGTAGAATAGGAAGAATAGTGTTTCGTCTTGCGCAAGAAAGAAGTGATATTGAAATAGTTGCTATAAATGATTTATTAGATGCTAAATATATTGCTTACATGTTAAAATATGATTCTACACATGGGAATTTTAAAAAATCAATACAAGTAAAAGAAAATTCTATCATTGTAAATAATAAAATTATTCAAATTACTTCTGAAAGAGATCCAGAAAAATTAATATGGGGTAAACTATCTGTAGATACAGTAATAGAATCTACTGGATTTTTTTTAACTCAAGATACTGCTCAAAAACATCTACTTTCTGGGGCAAATAAAGTAGTAATTACAGGACCTTCTAAAGACAATACTCCAATGTTCGTAAAAGGAGTAAATTTTGATTCTTATAAAGGCGAAAAAATTGTTTCTAATGCATCTTGTACTACTAATTGTTTAGCACCTCTAGCTAAAATTATACATAAAGAGTTTTCTATTGTAGAAGGATTAATGACAACTATTCATGCAACGACATCTACACAGAAAACTGTAGATGGAGTATCATTAAAAGATTGGAGAGGAGGTAGAGGATCGTTACAAAATATTATTCCTTCTTCAACAGGAGCAGCTGCAGCTGTAGGAAAAGTTTTACCTGAATTAAATAATAAACTTACAGGTATTGCATTTCGTGTACCTACACCAAATGTTTCTGTAGTAGATTTAACATGCAAATATAAAAATTCTGCAAGTTATAATGAAATTTGTGAAGTTATTAAAAAATATTCTATGAATGAAATGAAAGGAATTATAGGATATACAGAAGATAGTGTAGTATCGACTGATTTTAATGGTTCTACTTTAACATCTATTTTCGATGCTACAGCAGGATTATCTTTAAATAAAAATTTTGTTAAGTTAATTTCTTGGTATGATAATGAAGTAGGTTATTCTAGTAAAGTTTTAGATCTTGTAAAATTAATTTCTATATAAAATTATTTTAAAATTTTTTAATAGGTATATATTTATTTTATATATACCTAATTTAATTTATTTATTAAATAATTTAAATAAAATTATTGTGTATTTAAAATTTTTTTTAACCATTTTTTTATTCTTATTTTTGTTAGTTTAGGTTGTCTATCTTCATCAATAACTAATCCTAAGAAATATTTTTCGTTTAATAAAGCTTTAGAAGATTCAAAAGAATAATTTTTAGATGGCCATTTTCCTATTACTTTAGCTTCATTTGATATTACAATATCATATATTTCTTTCATTCCATCACAAAAATATTCTCCATAATCTTCTTGATCTCCACATCCAAAAATTGCAATTTTTTTGTTTTTAAAATTAATTTTTTTTAATATTGGAATAAAATCATCCCAATCACATTGTACTTCTCCATAATACCAAGTTGGAATACCAAGAATTAAAAAATTATATTTTAAAAAATCTTTTATATTAGCTTTAGATATATCATGTAAAACAGCTTTGTTTTTACCTATATATTTGCAAATCATTTTAGAAACTTTTTCTGTATTTCCAGTATCAGTTCCGAAAAAAATTCCAATTTTTTTCATTTTTTTAAAATCCTTATATTTTTTATTTAATAACTATATTTAATAAATTTTGTTTAATTTTATTATAAACTACTCAAATAGAATATAAATACATATCTATATACAATATTTTTAATATAAAAAATATAAATAATAAAGTTAATTTTATAAATTTATTAATTTTAAAATTAATTTATAAACAGGTATTTTATGACAAATTTAGTATGGTTAAAAAATGATTTAAGAATTCATGATAATCATGCTTTATATAATGCATGTAAAAATAAAAAAAAAATAATTACAATATTTATATTGACTTCTAAAATATGGAAAAAAAGAAAATTTCATACACAATTTAGCTTTTTACATAAACGATTATTTTTTTTACAGCAAGAATTATTAAATTTAAATATTTCTTTTATATATAAAAAGTTAAAAAATTTACAAGAATCTATGAAATATCTCTTATTTATATGTAAAAAATATCAAATTACTTCTATTTTTTATAATCATCAGTATAAATTTCATAATGAAAAAGAAGATATTTATATTACAAATTTTTTTAAAATTCATAAAATAAAAATAAAAATTTTTCATGATAATATTTTAATTAATCCTAATTTAATAAAAAATAATTTAGGCAAAACGTATAGAGTTTTTAGTTTTTTTAAAAAAAAAATTTTAAAAATTTTAAAAAATAAAAAAAAATTTCCTATATTAAAATTAAAAATTTTTAATACATCTAATCTTTTTTTTAAAAAAAAAACATTAAAATTAGATAATCAATTAAAAAAATTTAACAAAAAAAGATTTCCTTATAAAGATAATGATATTTTAAAAAAAATAAAATTATTTTTTAAAAAAAAATTTTTTAATTATTTTAAAAATAAAGATTTTCCATATTTAAATAATACAAGTCAATTTTCTGTATATTTTTCTTTAGGCGTAATATCTATAAGAGAGTTTTTTAACTATATATTATTATATAGTAATAAAAATCATGTAAATTATTTTAGTTTTTTAGATAAAATATTATGGAGAGAATTTTTTAAACATTTATTTTTTACATTTTCTATTTCATCAAATAATACATTTTTAAAAAATTGGGAACAAAAAATTAAATGGAAAAATAATAATTTTTATTTTCAAGCATGGAAAAATGGATGTACTGGATTCCCTATAATTGATGCAGGTATGAGGCAATTAAATAAATTAGGTTGGATGCATAATCGATTAAGAATGATTACTGCAAATTTTTTAGTAAAAAATTTACTAATTAATTGGAGATTAGGAGCAAGATATTTTATGATTAATTTAATTGATTTTGATCATGCTTTGAATAATGGAAATTGGACATGGGTAGCATCTATAGGTGTAGATTCTGTGCCTTATATACGTACTTTTAATCCTTATCTTCAATCCAAAAAATTTGATCCTAAAGGATTATTTATTAAAAAATATGTGAAAGAATTAAAAAATGTTCCAGAAAAATATATACATAATCCACATCTGTGGTTAAAAAAAAAAAAATTGACTAAAAAATATCCAAATCCAATTATAAATTATCAAAAAAATAAAAATATTTTTATTAAACAAGTACAAAAAATATTATATAAAAAAAAGTAAATATATGAAAAATAAAATTTTAGAAAAAATTATTAATAAAAAATTAAATTCTAAATCATTTAGCGATGTTACTTATAATGGTTTACAAATTGAAGGTTGTAAAAAAATAAAAAAAATTATTACTGGAGTAACAGCTTGTCAAATTTTATTAGACATATCTATAAAATATCAAGCACAAGCTGTTATAGTACATCATGGATATTTTTGGAAGAATGATCCAAGACATATTTATGGATTTACAAGAAAACGTTTAAAAACAATTTTATCGAATAATATTAATTTATATAGTTGGCATTTACCTTTAGATGCTCATTTAAAATTAGGAAATAATGCTTATATACAAAAATCTTTAGACATTCATAGAAAGAATATTATTACACCATATTTATGGTCTGGAAATTTTAAAAAAAAAATTAGCGGAAAAAAATTATTTAAAAAAATTATTTCTATTTTTAAAAGCAAACCTATATATATTAATGGAAATAAAAATAAAAAAATTTCTAGCGTAGCTTGGTGTAGTGGTAAGGGACAACATTTTATTTTAGAAGTTATAAAATATAAAATTGATTGTTTTATAACTGGTGAAATTTCTGAAGAGACTACACATTATGCACGTGAATCAAATATACATTTTTTTTCTGTTGGACATCATGCTACAGAAACTGGAGGTATAAAATTGTTAAGTAATTGGTTATCTCAAAAGTATCCAAATCTAGATATAAAATTTATTAATGTAGAAAACCCAGCTTAAAATTTAATATAAACACTTTTATTATATTTAATAAAATTTAAAAGAGCTACTAATGAGTAAAAAAAAAATAAATAAAATTAAGGAATTATGGATTAATTCTATAAATCAAGAATATTTAGAAAATATTTATAACAAATATTTAAAAAATAAAAATTCTATAGATAAATTATGGAAAAAAAAATTTCAAAAATTAAATTTTTATTTTTATAATCAAAATATTAATTATAAAAAAGAAAATAATAATAAATACGAAGTCATAAAACATAAAATATATAAAAATTATACGTTAAGCTCGAAAAAAATTTTACAAATACTTCATTTTTTTAGAAAGAAAGGTTACAAATATTCTAATATTAATCCTTTAGAAAACTTAAAATATATAAATAAAATTAATCAAATCAATGATGCTTTTTTTGATATACCTTCAAAAGATTTATATAAAAAAGTAGTTTTAAAATTTAATAAAAATAAAACACAGAATTTTCCTGATTTTTTCTCTTTTTTATCTTGGATGAAAAATAAATATTGTAGTACTATAGGTTTTGAATTTAATCATCTTAGTATAAAAAAAGAGAGATTATGGTGTCAAAATTACATTGAAAAAAAATGGACCAAAAACTTTTTAAATAAAAATAAAAAGTTAGATATATTAAATGCAATTATTTATGCGGAAACTTTTGAAAATTATATTAATTCAAAATATCCAGGTTACAAGAGATTTTCTTTAGAAGGTAATGATTCTTTAATTCCTATGTTATATGAAACTATTGTATTTTCTATTAAAAAAAAAATTAAAAATTTATATATAGGAATGGCTCATAGAGGTAGATTAAATGTATTAATTAATATTTTAGGAAAACCAACTAAAAAATTATTTCAAGAATTCTCTGGAGATCTTTCAAATTCTATACATACAGGAGATGTTAAATATCATCTTGGTTTTTATACAAAAGTAAGTACAAAATATGGATCAGCATTTTTAAATTTAGAATATAATCCTTCACATTTAGAAATTATTAATCCAGTAATAATGGGAATTTCTAGATCTTGTATAGATTCTTCACAATCTTTAAAAAAAAATCAATTATTATCTATAATGATTCATGGTGATGCTGCTTTTACTGGGCAAGGAATTACACAAGAAACATTAAATATGTCTCAAACTCCAGGATATACTGTAGGTGGTTCTCTTCATATTATTATTAATAATCAAATTGGTTTTACTACATCTGATATTAGTCATATACGATCTAGTAAATATTCTACAGATGTTTCTAAAATGATTGAATCTCCAATTTTTCATGTAAATTCAGATGACCCAGAAGCTGCGATTTTTGCTATTCAAATGGCTATAAAATATAAAATAAAATTCAAAAAAGATGTTTTTATTGATTTAATTGGTTATAGACGATATGGTCATAACGAATCAGATGAGCCGAATGTTACGCAACCATTAATGTATCAAAAAATAAAATCTCATTCAACTATAAGAAGAATATATTCTAAAAAATTAATTAAAGAAGATATAATTAAAAAAGATGATTTTTTAAAAATCATATCCAATTATATAAAACAATTAGATAACCAATTAACTATTATTCCAAATTATGATTCTTTACAATTTAAATTACATTCTCACCATAAAAAAATAAAAAATATATCTTTTGATTTACATAAAAAAAAATTTTCAAAAAATAAATTATTAAAATTATTTAAAACTATTAATATTTTACCAAAAAAAATTCATGCGCATCCTTTAGTAAAAAAAATTTATATGAATAGAATAAATATGATGCAAGAAGAAAATAATATTGATTGGGGTGCTGCAGAAAATTTAGCTTATGCATATTTATTAAGTATAGGAGTATCTTGTCGTATTTCAGGAGAAGATGTAATACGTGGAACATTTTTTCATCGCCATGCAAAAATATATGATCAAAAAACTAATAATGTTTATACTCCTTTAAAAAAAATTTTAAATGGAAAATTTTTTATTTGGAATTCTGTTTTATCTGAAGAAGCTGTTTTAGCTTTTGAATACGGATATAGTTTAAGAAATCGAAAGACTTTAAATATTTGGGAAGCACAATTTGGAGATTTTGCAAATGTTGCTCAAGTAGTTATTGATCAGTTTATTACTTCTAGTAAAGAAAAATGGAATCAAAGTTCTGGTATAGTTATGTTTTTACCTCATGGATATGAAGGTCAAGGTCCAGAACATTCTTCTGCTCGAATTGAAAGATATTTACAATTATGTGCAAAGAGGAATATTAAAGTTTGTATACCTACTACAGCTGCTCAAATATTTCATTTATTATGTCTACATGTATTTAAAGGAATGAAAAATCCTTTAATTATTTTTTCTCCTAAATCATTATTAAGAAATCCTTTATCTAAATCTTCATTTAAAGAATTATATTTAGGGCGATTTAAAAAAGTTATATATGAAAATAATTTATTTAATCAAAAAAAAATTAATAAAATTATTTTTTGTTCTGGAAAAATATATTATGAATTGTTAGAGATGTATAATAAATGTCAAAAAACAAATATTCTTTGCATTAAAATAGAACAATTATATCCTTTTCCAAAAAAAAATATATTAAAAATTTTTCAAGATTATTTTTATGTAAAAAATATTTTTTGGTGTCAAGAAGAACCTAAAAATCAAGGTGCTTGGAATTATATTAAAAATATTTTTGATGAAGAAATGTTTGTTAATAATATATCTATTAAATATATTGGAAGAGCTTCTTCAGCTTCTTCTGCTACTGGAAATATACATATACATCAAAAAGAACAATTAAAAATTATTAATTCTATATTTAAGGTATAATATAAAAGGATAATATGAAAGATAAAATAAAAATTTTAGCACCTGAATTTCCTGAATCTGTACATACAGCTAAAATAATTAAATGGCATAAAAAAATTGGTGATTATATTTATAGAGATGATGTATTAGTAGATTTAGAAACAGATAAAATTATGATCGAAGTACCTTCTTCAGAAACAGGAAAATTAGTTTCTATTATTAAAGATACTGGATCTTTAGTACGTTCTCATGAAATATTATGTTATATACAAAAAAAAAATAAAATAAATAAGAAAACAAATTTTAAAAATATACAAGAAAAATTATCTCCTTCATTAAGAAGAAAACAAAAACTTTTAGATTCTAAAAACATATTTAATTTAAGAGAAGAAATAGAAATTTCAAAGGAAAAAGAAATAAAACATAGAGATTTAAATTTAAAAAATTATGATTATGATAAGCATAAAAATATTAAAATTAAAAAAATTATTCCTATATCTCCATTACGTAAAAGAATTTCTGAAAAATTACTAGATACTCAAAGAAATACAGCGATGTTAACTACTTTTAATGAAGTTAATATGTCTGAAATTATTAAAATTAGAAAAGATTTTGGAGAAATATTTAAAAAAAAAAATAATGTTAAGTTAGGATTTATGTCTTTTTTTGTGAAATCTGTTGTATCAGCATTAAAAAAATATCCTATTATTAATGCTATTATTGATAAAGATAAAATTATTTTTTATGATGATTATAATATAAATATAGCTATATCTACTGATCGTGGATTAATAGCTCCTGTTATATTTCATGCAAATAAAATGAGTATGAAAGATATAGAAAAAAAAATTAAATATTATTCAGATCAAGGTAAAAATAATAAAATTACTATACAAGAATTAAACGGCGGTACATTCACAATAACAAATGGAGGAGTATTTGGATCTTTGATGTCTACTCCTATTATTAATTCACCACAATCCGCTATATTAGGAATGCATACTATTCAGAACCGAGTAATTGTAACAAAAAAAAACAAAATAAAAATTTCTCCTATGATGTATATATCTTTGTCTTATGATCATAGATTAATAGATGGAAAAGATGCTATTGGATTTTTAAATCATATTAAAAATATTTTAGAAAATTTTATTCAAATTACTTTAGATATTTAGTTTTATTAAATTCTTTCATAGAAATTCATATTTAAATATAGTAAAATATCATTAGTTATATTATTAATATATTGAATTTAATTTAACTAATTTCGTTTAATATAATTCTTTATCATAAGTTTTTTAAAGAATTATATTATTAAATAAACATAAATAGATTAAATTTATTAATTTAATTTATTTTTAAATATATTTTTTGAACACGTAATTTTTTTATATCGTTTAAAATTTAATTTTTTAATAAGGAATTTATATGACGTTTCAAGTAGTTTTTTTAAGACATGGTGAAAGTGAATGGAATCAATCAAATAGATTTACTGGTTGGTATGATTCTTCTTTAACAAAAAATGGAATTAAAGAAGCAAAACAAGCAGGTGTTTTATTAAAAAAAAATAAATTTTCTTTTGATATTGCTTATACATCTGTCTTAAAAAGAGCTATTTATACTTTATGGAGTATATTAAAAGAAATAAATCAACCATGGTTAAAAGTACATAAAACATGGAGATTAAACGAAAGACATTATGGAGAATTGCAAGGTTTTAACAAAGAAAGTGTAATTGAAACATATGGTAAAAAAAAAATTATAGATTGGAGAAGAAGTTTTAAAGCTATTCCACCAAAAATGAAAACTCTTACAAATAAATTTTCTGGATATGATCAAAGATATTCTAATATGAAAGAACAAGATATTCCTTATACAGAAAGCTTAAAATTAACTTTAAAAAGAGTATTACCGTATTGGAATAATATTATTATTCCTCAAATGAAAAACAAAAAAAAAATAATTGTAGTTGCTCATGGAAATTCGTTACGAGCTTTGTTTACTCTTTTAGATAATATACATGATAAAGATGTACCAGATTTAAATATTCCAACAGGCAAACCAATTATATATGAATTTAATAAAAATTGTGAACCAATTAGATATTATTATTTACAAAAATAATTTAAGTAACATAATATATTATATAAAAAATTTATATAAATTTAATAATATATTTTAAATATAATACATTAAAGGAATTATATGATTAAAAAAATAGCAGTTCTAACTAGTGGAGGAGATTCTCCTGGCATGAATGCTGTTATTAGAAGCATAGTTCGAATTGCTTATAATAAAAAAATTAAAGTTATAGGAATTTTAAACGGTTATTTGGGATTATGTAAAAATGATATGATTAAATTAAATCAATCTAGCGTATCTAATATTTTAAATAGAGGAGGAACTATTCTTGGAACAGCTCGTTATATAGAATTTAATCAAAGAAAAAACAGAGAAATTGCAATTAATAATATGAAAAAAAAAGGTATTCATGCATTAATTGTAATTGGAGGAAATGGAACATATGCTGGTGCATATGAGTTATTTAAAATGAATTTTCCATGTATAGGTATACCAGGAACAATAGATAATGATATTTATGGAACAGATTATACTATTGGATATAATACTGCTCTAGAAACAGTAGTTCAAGCAATTGATAAAATTCGAGATACGTCTTCTTCACATCAAAGAATTTCTATTATTGAAATTATGGGAAGAAATTGTGGAGATTTAACTTTATTCTCTGCAATTGCTGGAGGTTGTGAATTTATAGTTATTCCAGAAATTAAATATAATGAACAAAAATTAATTCAAAATATTCGTAAAAATATTAAATTAGGAAAAAAAAATGCAATTATTGCTATAACTGAAAAAATTTGTAATGTAAAAAAATTAGCAGAAAAAATTGAAAATAAAACTCAAAAAGAAACTAGAGCAACTATTCTTGGTCATATACAAAGAGGAGGATCGCCTGTATCTTTTGATAGAATTTTAGCTTTTCAAATGAGTTTATTTGCTATTGAATTACTATTAAAAAAAAAATTTGGACAATGTATAGGAATTAAAAATAATAAACTTATTCATTATAATTTAAATTTTTGTACTCAATTTAAACATACTCGACTAAAAAAAAAATTAATAAAATTAATATCTAATTTGTATTAATTTAAATTTTTAGTTTAATTAAAAATTAATAATTATTTATAATATTTAGAAGAAATATTAATAATTTTTAAAAAATTTTCATAATTTAATGATCCTGATCCAATTAATACTCCATCTACGTTTTTTTGATAGATAATTTCTTTAATATTTTCAGTAGATACAGAACCTCCATATTGCATATAAAATTTTATATCAGTATTATCACTTTTATAAATTATATAATTTTTTATAAATTTTAAAATTTTATTTATTAAAATTGGAGACGCATTTTTTCCAGTTCCAATAGCCCATATAGGTTCATAAGCAATTAAAGTATTATTAAATGCGTCTTTTCCGCATAACAAAAATATTTCATCAATTTGTTTTTTTAAAATATTTTCTGTTAGTCCTGTTTTTTTTTCGTTTTTAGTTTCTCCAATACATAATATTGGAATTAAATTATTTACTTTCGCGCAATAAAATTTTTTTGCTACTAAATAGTTAGTTTCTGAATGATATTTTCTTCTTTCAGAATGACCTAATATTACATATTTTGCTCCAATATCTTGGATCATATAAGTAGATATTTCTCCAGTAAAAGCTCCTTGATAATTATAATCAATATTTTGAACAGCAAACGATAATTTTTTATTATGAATAAATTTTTGCATGTATTCGATATATACAATTGGAGGAGATATAATTATTGTATGACGTTTATAAAAATTTGTATTATCGGAATTTATTTTTTTAATAAATTCTTTAACTAAAATTTTATTTCCATTTAATTTCCAATTTGCGATAATTATAGGTTTATGCATACATTTCTCTTTAATTTTAAAAAAAAAATGATTATATTGTAAAATTTTTATTTAATTTATAGTATTTTAAAATATTTTAAATAAATTAATACTTTTAGTACTATAAATTTTAAAAAAATAATTTTAGCAATTTTATTCTATATTAGTATGTTATATAAACTTGTTTATGATAATATAGAATAAATATTTTTATTCTTCTTTGATATTTTCTTTATTTAATAAATCATACTTTAAAAAAGATAAATAAATTAATTTATTTTTATAATCTATATCATAAATTAAAAATTCTAAAATTTTATTCTTTTTTAAAGTAGAGATTTTTTTATTTATATCAATCATTTGAGTATCTGAAAAAATTATTACACCAGTAACGTTTTTTTTTAAATCAATAATAGCTTTTTCTTTTGATTCAATAGAATTTAATTTTCCAGTTACAATAGAATTTTTTTTATTTTTTTGTATATATTGACTAAATGAATCTTTTTTAAGATGTTTAATTCCTAATGATATTCTTTCTCTTTCTGCATCTACTTGTAAAACCACTGCAGAAATTTTTTCTCCTTTTTTATATTTTTTAACAGCTTCTTCCCCTGGAATTTTCCAATCTATATCAGATAAATGAACTAAACCATCAATACCATCTTGTAATCCTATAAATATTCCAAAATCTGTAATAGATTTTATTTTTCCATCTACTTTTGTTCCTTTTTTGTTTAATTTATAAAATTTTTTCCAAGGATTTAATGTGCATTGTTTCAATCCTAAAGAAATACGTCTTCTTTCTTCATCAATATCTAAAACCATTACTTCTATCATATCATTTAATTTTACAACTTTAGAAGGATGTATATTTTTATTAGTCCAATTCATTTCAGAAACATGTACTAATCCTTCAATTCCTTCTTCAATTTCTACAAAACATCCATAATCTGTTAAATTAGTAACTCGTCCAGAAATTTTAGATTTTTCTGGATATCTTTTTGCAATTAAATACCAAGGATCTTCTTCTAATTGTTTTAAACCTAATGAAACTCTTGTTTTATCTTTATCAAATTTTAATATTTTAACTAAAATTTCTTCTCCAATATTTACTATTTCACTAGGATGTTTTACTCTTTTCCAAGCCATATCTGTAATATGTAATAATCCATCTACTCCACCTAAATCGATAAAAGCACCGTAATCTGTTAAATTTTTTACAATTCCTTTTAATTTTAATCCTTCTTCAAGTCTATTTAATAATTGATCACGTTCAGCACTATTTTCAGATTCAATGACAGCTTTTCTAGAAACTACTACATTATTTCTTTTACGATCTATTTTAATAACTTTAAATTCTAATTTTTTTCCTTCTAAATGTGATGTTTCTCGAATTGGTCTAATATCTACTAAAGATCCTGGTAAAAAAGCTCTAATATCTTTTAACTCTACAGTAAAACCTCCTTTTACTTTTCCATTAATTATTCCTTCAATAGTAGTAGAATTTTCATAAATTTTTTCTAAATTTAACCATGATTGATATCTTTTTGCTTTTTCACGTGACAAAATAGTCATTCCAAAACCATCTTCTACTGTATCTAAAGCTACTTTAACCACATCACCTATTTTAACCTCTATATCTCCAGTTTCACTTTTAAATTGTTCAATAGGTATATGAGATTCTGATTTCAATCCAGAATCTATGATAACGTTTTCTTTATTAATAGAAATAACAGTTCCTGAAATAATTGATCCTGGTTTAGTATTATTTAGTTTTAATGAATCTTGAAATAATTGAAAAAATGATTCTTTCATATGAAATATCTTTGTATTAAATGTTAATAAACTTTTTAAAAATCAATATTAAAAAAGTTTTTGAAATTACTTTAACTATTTCCATGTTAAAGAGTGTGTATTAAATATTTTCTAATTTTTGATAAATATACATCATAGATGTTTCTATAGTTTTTTTTATATTCATTTTAGTAGAATTAATAATTATAGCATCTTTTGCTGGTTTTAAAGGACAAAGTATACGATTTTTATCTCTATAATCACGTTTTTTCATTTCTTTATATAAAATATTTAAATCAATTTTAAATCCTCTATTTGTTAAATCTATAAAACGTCTTTTTAATCTTTCTTGAAAAGTAGTTTTTAAAAATATTTTTAAAACAGCCTCAGGAAACACAATTGTTCCCATATCTCTTCCGTTAGTAATTAATCCTGGATATTTTTTATATGATCTTTGTTTATATAAAAGCCATTCTCGTATATATGATAAAACAGCAATTTTAGAAGCCATTATAGAAATATTTTGAGAATGTATTTTATTTGAAATATCAATGTTATTAAAAAATATTTTTAATTTATCATTAATTACTTTAAAATCAAATTTTAAAGAATTTAATTTAGAAATTATTTGTTTATTTAGAGATAAATTATATTTAATAATATAAAATGCAATAATTCTATACATATAACCTGATTCTAGAATATTCCATTTTAATTTTTTTGATATAGCATATGTTAAAGTACTTTTACCAACACCACTAGGTCCATCAATAGTAATTACAGGGATAATTTTTGTCATATATTTTATTATATTAATATTTTTTTATTAATTAATAATTTTTTGTTTTTTAGAATTATATTTACATATAGAAAAAAATTTTGAAAAATAATCAGGAAAAGTCTTATTAATACATTTAGGATTTAAAATAATTGCTGGTTTTCCAGATAAAGACAATAAAGAAAAACACATTGCCATACGATGATCATTATATGTACTAATTTCTGTTGAAGAAATTTTTTTTGGAGGAATAATGCTTAAATAATCTCTTCCTTCTTTAATAATTGCACCAACTTTTTTTAATTCTGTAGACATAGCAAATAAACGATCTGTTTCTTTTACTCTCCAATTGTAAATATTTCTAATAATAGTTTTTCCTTTAGCAAATAAAGCTGTAATAGCTATTGTCATAGCAGCATCTGGAATATCATTTAAATCCATATCAATAGCATATAATTTATTTTTAGAACATTGAATATAGTCCTTACCTAAAATAATTTTTGCACCCATTTTTTTTAACACAGAAGCAAACTTTATATCTCCTTGTATACTATTTTTACCAATTCCTAATATATTTACTGTACCTCCTTTAATTGCAGCAGCAGATAAAAAATAAGAAGCAGATGAAGCATCACTTTCTATAAAATATTTTTTTGGAGAAATATAATTTTGATTGCTAATAATAAAAAATTCTTTGTAATTATTATTAATAATTTCTATTCCAAAAATTTTCATCATATTTATAGTAATATCAATATATGGTTTAGATACTAAATGATCTTTAATAAAAATTCTTGTATTTTTTTTTGATATTGGAGAAACTAATAATAAACCAGTCAAAAATTGACTAGAAATACTTCCATTTACAGTAATGTTTCCACCTTGAAATCCACCTTGAATACAAATTGGTATACATTTTTTTTTTTTTAAATATTTAAATTTAGCTTGACCTTGTTCTAATGCATCTACTAAATGTTTAATAGGTCTTTCCTGCATTCTTTGATCACCAGTAATAATAATATTATTTTTTTTAATAGATAATACAGATAATAAAGATCGTACAGCAGTACCTGCATTTCCTAAAAATAGAGTAATATTTTTATTTATAGGAAATTTTTGTCCTTGACCATAAATTTTGCAAGAAGTTTTTTTCTTAGAAAGAATGCATCTAACACCTAATAATTTTAAAGCGTTTAACATGTATTTCACATCATCACTATACAATATATTTTTTAAATGAGTAACGCCATCAGACATCGCAGAAAGTAGTAAAGCACGATTTGTAATACTTTTTGAACCAGGAAGATATATATCGCCTTCTATTTTTATAGGAGGATAAACAATCATTTTTTCTGTCATATTATAATAACCATATAATTTTTATTACATAAAATAAATATTTATACATATATCTTAAAATATTTAATAATTATTCACTATATTTTTTTTTAAAATATAACATAAATTTAATTAATTTTTTTACTCCATCTAAAGGCATAGCGTTATATATAGATGCACGAATACCTCCAGCTATTTTATGATTTTTTAAAGCATATAAATTATTTAATTGAGCTTCTTTTATAAATAAATTATTTAATAATTCATTTTTTAATTTAAAAACTACATTCATATGTGATCTATTTTTTTTGCTTATAGAATTTTTATAAAAATTACTAGAATCAATGACTTGATATAATAATTTAGATTTTTCTATATTTATTTCCTCTATTTTTTTAATTCCGCCAATTTTTTTTAACCATTGAAAAACTAAACTTGATAAATACCATGAAAAATTTGTTGGAGTATTAAATAATGAATCATGATTGTATATCACATTATAGTCTAATATAGATGGAATTAAATTTTTTGATTTTTGTAATAAAATTTTTTTTATAATAATAATTGTAATACCTGATGTACCAATATTTTTTTGTGCACTAGCATATATTAATGAATATTTTTTAATGTCAATAACACGTGATAACAATGTAGATGAAAAATCTCCAATTATATGTTTATTTTTTAAAACAGGTTCTTCATAAATTGCTATACCTTCAATAGTTTCATTTGGACAATAATGTACATAGTCTGAATTTAAACTAATATTCCATTTTTGACAAGGTATAACATATTTAATGTTATTAACTTTCTGAATAACATTAATTATATTAGTTTGACAATATTTTTTAGATTCTTCAGCTGCTTTTGTAGACCAATAACCACTACAAACATAATCAACTTGACTATTTTTTTTAGTTAAATTCATAGGAACAGCAGAAAATTGACCTCTTGCTCCACCATGACAAAATAATATTTCATAATTATATGGTATATTTAATAACTCTCTTAAATCGTTTTTAGAGTCTTTAATTAATTTTAAAAATTCTTCACTTCTGTGGCTAATTTCTAAAACAGAAGATCCTAAGTTACACCAATTTCTAAAATCTCTATGTGCTTTTTCCATTACTGAAATTGGTAACATAGATGGTCCGGCACTAAAATTATAAATATATTTCATTTTTTTCCATTTTAAGTTAAATTTATATTTAAATAAAATATATAAAAATTATTTACGTTTACTTAATAAAAATCTTACATTAAAGTAATTATATATTATAAAGATTTTATTAAATAAATTTTAATCCATTCATATATTTTTTACGCAGTATTTTTGGTATTTTTATTTTTCCGTCATGTAATTGATAATTTTCAAGTATAGCTGCTAATGTCCGTCCTATAGCTAATCCAGAACCATTTAATGTATGAACAGAAATATATTTGTTTTTTTTAACACTAAAATAACGTGATTTCATACGTTGAGATTGAAAATCTAGCATATTAGAACATGAAGATATTTCAATATATGATTTTTGTGAAGGAAACCATACTTCTAAATCATATGTTTTAGCAGATGAAAAATTTGTTTCACCTGAACACAAAAGAACTTTTCTATAAGGTAATTTTAATAATTTTAAAATTTTTTCTGCATGCAATGTAATTTTTTCTAATGTTTTACTAGACTTTCGTGGATGAGTAATTTGTACTAGTTCTACTTTATCAAATTGATGTAATCTAATTAAACCTTGAAAATCACGACCATAAGAAGTTGATTCTGATCTAAAACATGGAGTATTTGCTACGAACATATAAGGTAATTTAGATTTTTTTAAAATTTTATTTTGTACTAAATTAGTTAGCGATACTTCAGCCGTAGGAATTAAAAATTGTTTGTTTATTTTATTTTCTTTATTTGATTGAATATTAAATAAATCAGAATAAAATTTAGGTAATTGCCCGGTACCATATAAGCAATTTTGATTAACAATATATGGAACATATATTTCTTGATATTTATGTTCATTAATATGTACATCTAGCATAAATTGTCCTAAAATTCTATATAATTTAGCAATTATTCCTTTCATAATAAGAAAATTTGATCCTGAAATTTTTGCAGAAGCTTTAAAATCAAAACCATTTATTTTACTTCCTAATTCTACATGATTTTTTATTAAAAAATTTTTTTCTTTAATATTTCCCCAAGTATATATAATTTTGTTATCATTTTCACTTTTTCCTAAAGGAACATCTTTTAATATAATATTAGGTATAGATATAGAAATATTATAAATTTTATTTTGTATAATTTTAAATTTATTTTTATAATTATGTAGTTTTTTACTTAAAATAATATTTTTTTTTATAAAAATTTTTTGCTCTTTTTTTGAAGTTTTTATATTACCAATACTTTTAGAATTATTTTTTTGAATTGATCTTAATTTTTCTATTTTAATTTGTATATTTTTTCTTTTATTTTCTAATTTTCTAAATTCTTTAACATCTAAAAAGAAACCTTTATTTAATAAATTTAATGCAATTTTTTTTGTATTTTTTCTTAAAAATTTTGGATTAATCATTGAATTTTACTCATAAAATATATTCTTTACATAATTAATTATCGTAATAATAATTATATATAATATAAAAATTTTTTTTAAAATATATTTTTTTAAAAAGTATAGACATAATTTTTTATATAAATTTTAATGATTATATTATACTATAACTTATATCGATCCACATAAATAGATCATAAAATATTAAATTTATGAATAAAAAAAAAATACATAGTAAAATAATTATATTAGGATCTGGTCCAGCTGGATATACAGCCGGGATATATTCTGCACGAGCTAATTTAAATCCTATGATTATTACCGGGAATATACCTGGAGGGCAATTAATGCAAACTAATATGATTGAAAATTGGCCTGGAGACTATAATACTTTAAAAGGTTTAGATTTTATTCAAAGATTAAAAAAACATGCTTTAAAATTTAATACTCGTATTATAAATGACCATATTAATTCTGTAAATTTCGATTCTAGACCATTTAATTTATTTAGTAATAATAATCATTATACAGCTGATGCAGTTATAATATCTACAGGAGCTTTATCTAGACGTTTAAATATTAATTCTGAATCTTTATTTTTTGGAAAAGGAATATCTACTTGTGCTATATGTGATGGATTTTTTTATAAAAACAAAACTATATCTGTCGTTGGAGGAGGAAATACAGCTTTAGAAGAATCTTTATATCTTTCTAATATTGTAAAAAAAATACATTTAATACATCGCAAGGAATATTTTACTGCAGAAAAAATATTAATTAAAAAAATTATGAAAAAAATTTATAAAAAAAAAATAATTTTTCATAAATGCTTTAAAGTAATAAAATTTTTAGGTAATACAAAATTATCAAGTATAAGAATTAAATCTAATTTAAATAAAAAAATTAAGAATATTAACGTTTCTGGAGTATTTATAGCTATTGGAAATGATCCGAATACAAAAATATTTAAAAATATAATAAATATGAAAAATGGATATATTGTCATACAGAAACATTCTAAAAAATATTTATCTCAAACAAATATTCCAGGAGTGTTCGCAGCAGGAGATGTTGTCTATAATTCATATAGACAAGCTATCACTGCAGCTTCTAGTGGATGTATCGCTGCTTTAGATGCTGAAAAATATTTAGAATCATTATAAAACATTTAAGTTTATAATAATGTCTAGAATTTAAAAAAAAAATAATGTACTATAAAATAGTATTTAAATAAAAAAATTTAAATGTATAAGAGATTTTTTAATTATGATTAAAGAAAAAAATATTGAAATGCAAGGGACGGTTATAGATACATTACCTAACACTATGTTTCGTGTACAATTAGAAAATAAACATATAATTTTAGCACATATCTCAGGAAAAATGAGAAAAAATTATATTAGAATTTTAACAGGAGATAAGGTTACAGTAGAGCTTACTCCATATGATTTAACAAAAGGTAGAATAACATTTAGAAGCAGGTGATATAAAATATTTTTAATTATATAATTAATATAATTTTAATATAAACTAAAATATTTATTAATTTTAATCAATATTTTTTCATTTTTCTTATATACATTTTAAAATTAATAAATTTTTATTTTTATATCACATATTTTCATAATCTTTATTAATAAAAATTTTTTATATTTTTTGAAAAATATATTAGGATAAAATGCGTACTAATTATTGTGGAGAAATTAATTCAAAATATCTCTCTAAGACAGTTAAAATATGTGGATGGGTACATAAAACTAGAAATATCGGGAAAATTATTTTTGTTGATATGCGAGATAGAGAAGGAATTATTCAAGTAATTTTTTCTTCTAAAAAAAAAGAAATATTCCAAAAAGCAAAAAATTTAAAACTAGAATTCTGTATACAAGTTTATGGAATAGTTAAAGAAAGAAATATAAATAATATAAATTTAAATATTTATACTGGAAAAATAGAAATTTTTGCATATAAATTAAAAATTTTAAATACATCTCAAGAATTACCATTAGATTTTAATAATTATAGTTCAATAAAAAATCGATTGAAACATCGTTATTTAGAAATTAGACGATCAAATATTATTCAAAATCTTAAAACAAGACATTTAATTATAAAATATATTTCAAATTTTTTAGATAATAAAAAATTTATAAATATTGAAACTCCTTTTTTAACTAAATCTACTCCAGAAGGTGCGCGTGATTATATAGTACCTAGTCGATTAAATTTAGGAAAATTTTATGCTTTACCTCAATCTCCTCAATTATTTAAACAAATGCTTATGATTGCAGGAATAGATAGATATTATCAAGTTGTAAAATGTTTTCGAGATGAAGATTTAAGATCTAATAGACAGCCAGAATTTACTCAAATTGATATAGAAACATCATTTATGAAAAGTCATAAATTATGTCAAATTATGGAAAAAATGATTATAAATTTATGGTTAAAGATCAAAAATATTAAATTAAAAAATATAAAAAAAATTTCTTTTCATGATTCTATAAAACGTTTTGGTACAGATAAACCAGATTTAAGAAATTATTTAGAAATTATTGATGTTAATGATCTATTTATATACACATTAATTTTTAAAAATGTAAATCATAAATCTATGCGTACAGTTACTTTAAAAATCCCAAATGGAATAAATTTAACATATAAAAAAATTAATTCCTATATAAATATATTAAAAAAAAATTATATTAAAAGTTTTTTTATGATGATTATTAAAGATTTTAAATTAAAACAAATTTATACTAATTTCTCTATATTAAATAAATTCAATATTAAGCTAGAAACAGAAATAATAAATAGAAATCAAGGAAAAGAAGGAGATATATTATTATTTGTGCATGGATCTAAAAAATTGATTAATAAAATATTAGGTAAAATAAGAAATATTATAGGTCAAGATTGTAATACAATAAATAAAAATAAATGGTCTGTAGTGTGGATTACAAATTTTCCTATGTTTAAAAAAAATTCAGATAAAACTTTGTCTTGTGTACACCATCCTTTTACTGCTCCAGAAAATTTAGATGTACAAAATTTACTGCAAAATCCTATAAATGCTTGTTCACAATCATATGATATGGTTATAAATGGAGAGGAAATAGGTGGAGGATCTGTACGCATTCATGATATAAAACTACAAAAAACAATTTTTAATATTATAGGTTTAAATAAAATTACTCAAAAGAAAAAATTTGGTTTTTTTTTAAATGCATTAAAATATGGAACTCCACCACATGCTGGTATTGCTTTTGGGTTAGATCGAATTACTATGTTATTAACAGACAGTAAAAACATTAGTGATGTTATTGCGTTTCCAAAAACTACATCAGGAAAATGTTTAACTACACAAGCACCTCAATCTATAAATACAAATTTTTTAAATGAGTTAGGAATAAAAATTAAATAAAATGTAAATATTTTTAATAATTTAACTATAATAATATTTTTATTCATATTTAAATATTTTTAAATAAATATATATTTTTAAAAATATCAATATTAGTTAATAAAAATATATTAAATAAACGAAATATATATTTAAAAAAGTTAAATTTTAAAATTAATAAAATAATTAAGAATATCAAATAAAATTAACTAAAATATATTTATTTAAAACAGTATATTCATATATATAAAATACTTAAAAAATATTTTTAAAAAATATATTATTAATTATTATTTTATTTACAAAATATTTATTAAAAGTTATTAATTAATAAA
This sequence comes from Buchnera aphidicola (Chaitophorus populicola), assembly GCF_964058995.1. GTDB lineage: Bacteria > Pseudomonadota > Gammaproteobacteria > Enterobacterales > Enterobacteriaceae > Buchnera_J > Buchnera_J aphidicola_BO. The sequence continues at coordinate 269,984 of NZ_OZ060382.1, forward strand.
AAATTTATTAGATTATTTTTTAAATTTATTTATTTTTAAATAATCTATTTATAATTATATAAATATTTTTTAAAAAAAATATATTAATAACATTAAAAATTTACTTTTAATATTCTACTTGTATTCGTATTTCCAGTAATTCCTTTAATATCTCCTTGAGTAATTATTACTATATCATTTAATTGTAAATATTTTTTATTATATAATAACTTCACTGCTTCTTGAGACGCTAATAATCCTTCTTCTTGAGTTTCAAAAAATAAAGGAGTCACTCCTCGATATAAAGATACTAAATTTAATGTTTTTTGATTTCTAGATAAAGCGAAAATAGGTAATCCAGAACTAATTCTAGAAGTAATTAAAGCTGTTTTTCCTGATTCTGTTAAAGTAATAATTGCTTTTACACCTTTTAAATGGTTTGCAGAATACATAGCAGACATAGCAATGATTTCTTCAATGCTATCAAAAGAAATATTAATACGATGTCTAGAAATATTCATACTAGGTACTTTTTCAGCTCCTTGACATACTTTTGACATTGATATAACTGTTTCTACAGGATTATTTCCAGAAGCAGTTTCAGAGGATAACATAACAGCATCACTTCCATCTAAAACAGCATTTGCAACATCCATAACTTCTGCTCTTGTTGGTATTAGATTAAAAACCATAGATTCCATCATCTGAGTAGCTGTAATTACTACTCGATTTAATCTACGAGCTGTTCTAATAAGTTTTTTTTGCATACCAGCTAATTCTGGATCTCCAATTTCAATTCCTAAATCACCTCTAGCTACCATAATTGCATCTGAAGCTAATATCATTTCTTCAATAATTTGATCATTTTTTACAGCTTCTGCTCTTTCTATTTTAGCTATAATCTTTGCTTTACTTCCAGCTCGATTCATAAGAATTCTAGCATTTTTCAAATCTCTAGCGGATTTAGGAAAAGAAATAGCTAAATAATCTACTCCAATTTTAGCTGCAGTTAAAATATCTCTTTTATCTTTATTAGTTATAGAACCTGCATTTAATCCGCCTCCTAATTTATTTATTCCTTTATTATTAGTCAATATTCCACCAATTAATACTTGTGTAAAAATTTTTAATTTATATACTTGTAATACAATTAATTGAATTTTACCATCATCTAATAATAAAATATCTTGTACACAAATATCATTTGGTAAATTTCTATAATTAAAACCTACTTTTTTTTCATTTCCTAGTTTTTTTTTATATAAATAATCTAATAAAAACAAATCTCCTTTTTTTAAAAATATTTGATTATTTAAAAAATTTGAAATTCTAATTTTAGGGCCTTGTAAATCACCTAAAATTGCAATATTACTACCGGTTTCTTGAATTACTTTTCTAGCTTTTTGAATTCTAATTTTATGTTCTTCTTGCGTGCCATGCGAAAAATTTAATCTTAGCACATTAGCTCCAGATATAATAATTTTTTTTAAAATTTTTTTAGAATCTGTAGAAGGTCCAAGTGTAACAACAATTTTAGTTCGTCTAATTTTATTTAACATTTATAATATACTCCTTGATATTTTGATATTATTTTTAATTGTTTTAATTTTTTATAAAATTTAAATTTCTTTATATTTATAATACTTGATAAATTTAATATTTGAAGAAATAATTTATATAAAAACTATCATTTAATATATTAATATTAATTTTAATATATAAATTTATTTATTTTAAGATAAATTCTATATTTTTTTAAAATAATACTTAATTAAAAAAGTTTTATTAAAAATAAACTATATATATAATAGAAAATATAATTTAATTTAAACAAATATTATTTTAATACTTGTATTTTTTAGGAAATCAAAATTTAATGAATTATGATCAAAAAATTCTAGCATATGATTTAATTATTTTTGGAGCAAAAGGTGATTTATCTAAAAGAAAACTTTTACCTGCTTTATATCAATTAGAAAAATCATGTAAATTACATAAAAATACACGAATTATTGGCGTGGGAAGAGCAAATTGGGATAAAAAAAAATATAGACAAATAGTAAAAATAGATATTATAAATTTTTCTAATGAAAAAATAAATTTAGATATTTGGAATAAATTTTCTAAAAAATTATTATTTTGTAATATTGATGTAAATAATACATCTAGTTTTATTAAATTACAAAAAATTATTAATCAAGATAGAAAAATTTTAATAAATTATTTTGCAATGCCTCAACATACATTTCAAGCTTTATGCAAAGGTTTAAAGAAATTTAAATTAAATTTAAGTAAAGATCGAGTAATTTTAGAGAAGCCTCTTGGGAATTCTTTAAAAAGTTCTAAAAAAATTAATATTCAAATTAGTAAACTTTTCAAAGAAAACAAAATTTTTAGAATTGATCATTATTTAGGGAAAGAAACAATTTTAAATCTTTTATCTTTAAAGTTTTCTAATTCTATTTTTTTTACAAATTGGAGTAACAAAACTATAGATCATATACAAATTACTATTTCTGAAGAGGTAGGAATAGAAGGTAGATTAAGTTATTTTGAAGAAACAGGTCAAATGCGAGATATGGTTCAAAATCATTTATTACAAATTTTATCAATTATCGCTATGTCTCCTCCAATTAATTTAAAATCAAATAATATTAGAAACGAAAAATTAAAAATTTTAAAATCATTACGAACTATAGATATAAAAAATATTAATACACATACTATACGTGGACAATATAAATCAGGTGTTTTAAATAATATAACAGTTCCTTCTTATATAGAAGAAATTGGAATAAAAAAATATAGTAATACTGAAACTTTTGTTGCTATAAAAGTAAATATTGACAATTGGAAATGGTATGGAGTACCGTTTTATCTTAGAACTGGTAAAAGATTACAAAAAAAATATTCTGAAATCGTGATTTATTTTAAACCAGTAACTATGAATTTATTTTCTAAATATTCACATAATTTACCTTTAAATAAAATAATTATAAGATTACAACCTAATGAAGGAATTGATATTTTTATTACAAATAAAATTCCAGGATTAGATTCAAAATATATGTTAAAAGAAATAAAATTAAATTTTGATTATAAAAAAACTTTTAAAAATTTACGAATATGTGATGCTTATGAAAGATTACTATTAGATAGTTTTTTAGGACTTCAATCTTTATTTGTAAGTAGAGATGAAATAGAAGTATCTTGGAAATGGGTAGATTCTATTATTCATGCTTGGAAAAGTTCTAAATCTAAATTAGAATTTTATAAAGCAGGTACTTTAGGACCTCAATCTTCAGATTACTTATTAAAAAAAGATGGAAAATATTGGAATAATTTATAATTAAATAATAAAATTTTTTAAAATTTGTTATAGACTTCTTTTAAAGAATTTTGTTATATTTAAATATAGATTAAAATTTATTCTAATATTATATATTTTATATAAAAATTTTTTAAAAATATTAATATAAAAAATTTTTAATATAAAAATATTTTTATAACTTTAGAATTATAAACAAAATATATACAATAAAAATTCTTTTAGTAATTTTTAGACACTAAATAATAATATTTATAAAATAAATATTTTATATTTAGTACAAAAAGAATTTTTTTAAAAAAAGGAAAAAATATGATTCGATTGTTATTATTTGTAGTAACTAACTTATCTGTAATAAGTTTATTATGTATAATAGCGTTTTTTACTGGAATACAAACAAATAATATAATATATCTAATTATTTCAGGATTTTTATTCGGTTTTGGTGGAGCTTTTATATCACTTTTATTATCTAAAAAAATTGCTTTATTTTCGATTGGATCAAATATTATTAGAAATCCTCAAAATAAATCTGAAATATGGTTATTAAAAGTTTTAAAAAAACAATCAATTCAATTAAATATAAAAACTCCTGATTTAACTATATATCATTCACATAGTATTAACGCATTTGCTACAGGACCTAGAAAAGATTCTTCTTTAATTGCTATTTCTACAGGCTTATTAAATAAGATGAATAAAAATGAAATAAAAGCAGTTATCGCTCATGAAATGACTCATATAGCAAATGGAGATATGATTACGATGACTTTAATACAAGGCGTTGTAAATACATTTGTAATCTTTTTATCTCGTGGAATAGCGTACTTATTATCTAATTTAGGACCAAATAATAATTCTTCAGAATCTATATTACAAAAAACTGGAGCTGCATATTTAATTTTAACAATTTTTTTAGAAATTATTTTTGGAACTATTGCAAGCTTTATTACAATGTGGTTTTCAAGAAGACGTGAGTTTTATGCTGATGCAGGATCTGCTAAAATAGTTGGTGTAAAAAATATGATTGCAGCTTTAGAAAAAATGCAATATAATCCATGTTCTTTAGAAATTCCTAAAACTCTATCAACATTTTGTATTAATGGACAAAAAAATTCTATTGTAAGTTTATTTATGTCTCATCCTCCATTACATGTTAGAATTCAAGCTTTATATAATAGAACTTATATGTAATTTATATTTAAAATAAAAATAATTTATTTTATAATAATGAAAAACGTTAAATATTGTTTTTTTTTTAAAAATCCTCTATGATAGAACAATCAATATTTGTTAAAAAAATATTTTTATAAATTTTTTTTCTATATAATTTAGAAAAATTAATTTAATAAATATTTTAAATATGTCTAATAAAACATATTTATAGCAAATCAAAATTATTGTTAAAAATTAAAAAAAATTTTTAAAATAATTTTTCTGCAGTATAAATGTTTAAGGAAATTTTATATGTCAAAAATTAAAGGTCAAGTTAAATGGTTCAACGAAGCTAAAGGTTTTGGATTTATTACTCCTGAAGATGGCAGTAAAGATGTATTTGTACATTTTTCTTCTATTCAAGGAGAAGGATTTAAAACTTTAGAAGAAGGTCAAAATGTTGAGTTTGAAATTCAAGAAGGACCAAAAGGACCATCAGCAATAAATGTTTTTGCAATATAATAAAAATTATTTACTTAAATTTTATTAAAAATTTTTTTAAACATTAAAAATTTTTAAAAACCTCTGTTTTATATACGGAGGTTTACAAGAATAATTTATATTATTAATATTTATACAATACAAATAAATTTTTTATTTTAAAAACATTTTTAAATAAAATATTTTATAATTATAACATCAAATCATTCAATAAAATTTTTCCTATTTAATGGAGTTATTTAATGGGAATTCTTTTAGACCCGTCAACGTGGACTGGTTTATTGGCTTTAGTATTACTTGAAATAATATTAGGTATTGATAATTTAGTTTTTCTAACTATTATTACAAAAAAATTAAACCCAAATCAAAGAACTAAAGCTAGAAACATAGGTTTAGTATTATCTCTTTTAATAAGAATTATATTTTTATATTTTATATCATGGTCTACATCTTTTACTACTCCTTTATATTCAAATCAATATGTTACTATTTCAGGTCGTGAATTTATTTTGTTTATAGGAGGTATATTTTTATCTGTTTTTTCATTAATGGAATTATATGATAAACTTTATCATAAAAGCATTAAACGAACGAAACATAAACAATATTCTTATTTTTGGTTAATAATTTTACAAATAATAATATTAGATATAATTTTTTCATTAGATTCAATTATTACTGCAATTGGAATAGTTAATAATTTTATTATTATCTCTACATCTATGATAATTGCTATGTTTTTTATGTTAGCTCTTTTAAATTCTTTAAAAAATTTTATACAAAAATATAAAAAAATTCTAATATTATGTTTAGGATTTTTATTAATAATTGGTATAAATTTAACGCTAGAATCATTAGGATTATATTTTTCTAAAAAGTATTTATATACAGCTGTAGGATTTTGTATATTCGTAGAGTTATTCAATCAAATCTCAAAATATCATTTTTTACTATATCAATATCATCGACCTTTTCGAAAAAGAATGCTCGAGCATTTTTTAAAAATTTTAAAAAGAGAAGAAACAAAAGATATAAAAGTAATAAAAAGATTTAATAAAGATAATACAAGAATATATTCTAAAAAAGAATATACAAATTTTAATAAAGAAGAAAAATATATGATTTCAAGCTTATTAAATTTGTCTATTAGATCTGTAAAAAGTATCATGACTCCACGAACAGAAATATCTTGGATTAATATTAATCATTCTTATAATATTATTAAAAAAAAACTATTAAATGCACCTCATAATTTATTTCCTGTATGTAAAGGAGAAATAGATAAAGTTATAGGAGTTGTTCGAGCTAAAGAACTAATTATAAAAATAGAAAATAAAGAAAGTATTTTAAAATTTGTTTCTAAAAATAAACCAATTATAATTTCAGATGAAGTTAATTTAATAAAATTATTAAAAATATTAAAAAAATCTAAAGGTAATATAATTTTAGTAAAAGATAAATTTAATATTCTTCAAGGATTAGTGACACCATTAGATTTTTTAAAAGCTATAGCTGGAGATTTTCCAGATTCTGATGAAACACCTGATATTATAAAAAAAAATAATAGTTGGTTAGTAAAAGGACATACAAATTTATATTCTTTACAACAATCATTAAATACAAAAGATTTAATTAAAAGAAATAATACACAAGTATCTATATCTGGATTAATTATAGAAAAAAATGGAAACATTCCTGTAAAAGGTCAAGTTATTAAAATATCTTCATTTACTTTTAAAATTCTAAAATTAACAAATTATAAAATAGATTTAATTAAAATAAAAAAAAATAAAAAATAATTTTTAAAATTTTTATAGTTTATTCATGAATACAAACATGAATAAATTATAAAACTAATATTTTAAATAAAATAAATTCTTTGAATTATTATGAAATTATTAACTTTTGATACGTCTAGTCATTATTGTTCAATAGCATTAAAAAATGATAATAATATTAGTTATATAAAAAAAATTACTTCTAATCATTCTGATATCATATTTATGATAAAAAATATTTTATCCAAAAATTATTTATTATTATCTGATATAAATTATGTTGCATGTTCTACAGGTCCTGGTTCTTTTACTGGAATTAGAATTGCAATAAATATAGCTCAAGGATTTTTTGTTGGATTAAAAATTCCTATAATTGGAATATCTACATTAAAAATTTTAGCTGAACATGTAAGAAACAAAACAAATCATAAAAATTTTGTTGTGATTATTCAAGCTAATAAAAAAAATATATATTGGGGAAAATATATTTTTTATAAAAAAAAATGGTATTTAAAAAATAAAGAATTATATATATCTAATAAAATTGCTTTGAAAAAAATTATTAAATTAAATAAAAAGTGGAAAATTATAGGTATGTTAAATAATTTTTGTTTATATACAAACATAAAAAATACAAAAGATTTTAATTTATATAGATCTTCTGCATTAGATATTATACCTTTAGCAATACAATTAATTAAAAATAATACAAATAATTTATCTTTTAAAAATATTTCTCCAAATTATTTAAATACAAATATTATATAATAATTATATATCAAAATTTTTGTAACATAATATATTATGTGTATAAAAAAATTATTTATGTAATGTAATATTAAATCCTAAAATAGATTTATTGTTTTTTTTATATTCTAATTGAATTTTTACAAATTTCTGATCAATCTTCATATGTTTTTGAATTAAATTTAAAATTTCTTTTTTAAGCATAGGAATATATTTTTTTGTTTTTTTTATTGTTTTATTTTTATCTAAAATCATTTTTAATCTTTTTTTTGCAATAAAAGCGCTTTTTTTTTTTTTAAATAAAAAAAAATCTAATAGAGCCATAATTATCTTCCAAATAAACGTTGAAAAAAATTTTTTCTTTCTTTAATAAATCTCAACGGGGTTTTTTTTCCTAATAATCTTTGCACTACATCTGAATAAGCTTTTCCAGCATTTGATGTTTGATTTAAAATAATAGGAAATCCTTGATTAGAAGATCTTAAAATAGATGAATCTTCTGGTATTACACCGATCACTGGAATTCTTAAAATTTCTAATATATCTTTCATACTTAACATATCTCCTGAATTAACTTTTTCAGGAGAATATCGCGTTAATAATAAATGTTCTTTTATAGGTGTTCTTTGATCTTTTGCACGTTTTGATTTAGATGCTATAATACCTAAAATTCTATCTGAATCTCTTACAGAAGAAATTTCAGGATTTGTAGTTACAATAGCTTCATCTGCAAAATATAACGCTAATAATGCACCTCTTTCTATTCCTGCAGGAGAATCACAAATAATAAAATCAAAATTCATTTCTAATAATTTATTAAAAACTAGTTCTACACCTTGATAAGTTAATGATTCTTTATCTTTTGTTTGAGATGCAGGTAAAATAAATAAATTTTTAGTATTTTTGTCTTTAATTAAAGTTTGATTTACAGTAGATTCACCTTGGATAATATTAATAAAATCATATACTACTCTACGTTCACAACCCATAATTAAATCTAAATTTCTCAATCCTACATCAAAATCTATAACTACTGTTTTCTTTCCAGATTTAGCTAAACCAGTAGAAATAGAAGCGCTTGAAGTAGTTTTTCCTACTCCTCCTTTACCTGACGTTACTACTATAATACGTGTCATATTTCAATATATCCTTAAATTAAAATACTAAAAAATTATATTTTTTTTATATATATATTATTATTTTTTAAATATATTTGAGCTGCTTTATTTAAAACATTTTTTGGGATAGAATCAATTAAACAATATTCTCCGGAAATAGATAATAATTCTGCTTTTAAATATTGACAAAAAATTTTTCTAGTATTGTCACCATGCGCTCCTGCTAATGCTCTTCCGCTAAGTTGTCCATATACATGAATATTTCCATCTGCTATGAGCTCAGATCCTTTATTTGCATTATTAACTACTATTAAATCTGATTTTTTAGCATAAATTGTTTGTCCAGAACGAATAGTTTGATTATATAAAATACTTTTATATATTTCTTTTTTTTTAATTTCTTTTTGTGCATGAGTAAAATTTTCTGTATTAGAAAATATAGGTAATCCTGAACTTAAAATTTTATTTTTTAATTTTAAATCATTACATTCACTAATTCCAATAATTGAAAAGCCATTAGAAAAAACAACTTTTTTTATTTCTATCCAATTAGAATTTTTTGGCAATAAAGATAAATTTAAAATAATAGGAGCGTTATGAAAAAAATTAGGAGATTCTTGGACTTTTTTTTTTAATGCATCATTAATTAAAGGAATATTATTACTACATATATATAATACTAATGTTGTAAAAACACTTCCTTTTAATTTAATAGGTATGTTAATAGATTTTAAATTCATAGTTTTTAAAATTTGATTACTGATAATATATAAATTATTGATGTAAAAATATTTTATAAAATATTTATTTATATAAATTATAATATATAAAAATATAAAATTAACTAATAATTAATGATATTTTTATTTTTTTAAAAGAAATATATTTATAACAATCAATATTAATAAAAAATTAAAATAATTGTTGTTTACTTAAGGAGATTTTTTTGAATATAACTAATGAAAGTAAATTAATATTAAAAAATAAAAATATTTTTTTTAAAAAAAAAATTCTTTTTTCTGGAAACATTCAAGATTCTTTACCAGAAATTTTAAAAACAAAATTAAGTTATATACATATTCAAAAATATCATTTTTTAAAATATTTTTTAAAAACAAATAAAAAAAAAATATTTACTAATTTTTTAGTTACTAAAAAAATGTTAAAAAATTGCAATACAGTTATTTACTTTTTTTCAAAAAATAAAAAAGAAACTTTTTTTCAAATAAAAAATATTGCTTCTTTATTAAAAAAAAAAGAAAAAATATTTCTTATTGGAGAAAATAAAAGTGGTATAAATAGTTTTGTAAAATATTTTAAAAAAGAAATTTTTTTTGAGAAAATTACATATGGTAGAAAATGTACACTTTATATTCATAATATTAAAGAAAAAATTTCTTTCGAATTAAATAATTTTTATAAAATTCATTATTGGAAAAAAACTCCAATTATATTTTTACCTGGTATGTTTGGATATAATAAATTAGATTTAGGTAGTAAATTTTTAATTTCTACATTTAAAAAAAATAAATTATTTAATAAAAAAGTTTTAGATATAGGTTCAGGATCAGGATTTTTATCTATTGCTATTTTAAAAATTATGCAAAAAAATAAAATAACTTTATCTGAAAGTTGTTTAACATCTATGAAATGTTGTAAAAAAACGTTTAAATTAAATAATTTATATGCAAATTTTAAAATTAGTAATATATATTCATGCATTAATAAAAAATTTGATTTAATTATATCAAATCCGCCTATACATAATAACTTAAAAAAATCTTTAAAATTTATAAAAAAAATGATTTATCAATCTAGATTGTATCTTAAGAAAAAAGGAGAATTAAGATTAGTTATTAATAAATCTGTTTCATGTAATAAATATTTTATTGATAATTTTTATAAATTTAATATTTTAAAAGAAAATAATTTTTTTAAAATATATCAAGGATTTAAAGAATAAATAATATATTTTATGTACCCGAAGCGGGACTTGAACCCGCAAAGTTATAAATAACCGAGGGATTTTAAGTCCCTTGTGTTTACCAATTTCACCATTCGGGCAAAAAATTTTATTTAAAAAATTATTTTAATTTAATTATTTAAATAAAATCAATTTTTAAATAAAAAAGGCGCACCTCGGAATCGAACCGAGCTATACGGATTTGCAATCCGCTGCATAATGCCAATCTGCCAATGCACCAGAAATTTTTTATTAAAATTATAAAATATAATAATATTAATTAATATATAACAAAATATTTGATTATGTCAAATAAATTTTTTAAATATATTAAAAAAATATATTATTTATATATTTTTAATAATAAAAAAATAAACTTGAAATAATAATATAAAATGTTATATAATAAAATTATTAATTTTTTGTAATTAATATAACTAAAAATTTTAATTTAAAAAATTATTTTTAATTCTTTATGATAAAAAATTGGAGGGATGGCCGAGTGGTTTAAGGCAGCGGTCTTGAAAACCGCCGATGAGAAATCATCCGAGAGTTCGAATCCCTCTCCCTCCAAAAAAAATTTTACAATAAAATTTATTATTTAAAATTTTTATAAATAAAATAAAATTTATTTATATTTTTTCTAATTTCTTTAGAAATATTTTAAAGAAATTACATTTAATTATTTATAACTTACCTATAAATACTTTATTATCTATTTAAATTTATTTTTTAAATTTTTATTTTAAAAAAATAACATTATTATAAGTTATTTTATTAATATTTTTTTAATTTATTATATTTAAAAAATTATAACTCTTGTTTAAAATTTAAACTTTTTAATTCATTATTGTTTTTATTGTTTGAAAAAATATTTTGAAAATTCCAAATAAAATGAAAATTTATAGAATTTAAATTGTCACTTTTTGAATTATTAAAATAAGTTATTTTTTTCTCAAATTCAATTCTTGAATAAAAGTTTTGATTAATCTTATATTGCATTCCAAAACTAATTACTGGAAAAACATTATTTTTTAAAGGATAATGTGTATTAAAATTTTTTATTTTTAATATATTTTTATTAAGATTAATAGCACAACCTATACGGCTATATAAATCTATAGAATTAAATATTGGATAAGAAAATCTTGTAGTAATTTCTAAATTTTTTTGTGGATAAATAATATTTATTTTATTACTTTTATTGTCATGTAATTTTAAATATGTACTTGTTTTTCTTGCATTGGTAATATGTGCTGCTGGTTTGTTAGGTGTTTTTTTAACATTATGATTATTTTCTATTGAAAATAATGAATTATTGTTAGTATTGCTATAGATAGTGTTAACATTTGATGTATTTCCTCTCTCGTTAATTTGTTGTTGTTCTTCTTCTAATATTTTTTGTTCTTCTTTACGTATATTTCCAACATATCTATTTCTAAAAATTTCAACACGTTTATCATTTCTTATGATATCATTATTATTTTGATTAGTAAAAAGATTATTATAAGAAATTTCTAAACCAAAATATGCATTATGCTGATATCCCATTAAAAAACCATATAATGAATGCGACCAATAATTATCATATAAATTTTTAAAATTAGATAAGTCAGATTTTGTAATTTTATTAGGTTGTAATATGTTAAATTTTGAACCAAAATAAAAATAATTTGAATTATCTATTTCTTTTGCATAAACATTAGTAGCTATACACGTATTTAATAAAATAGAAATTAATATAGCTTTATTCTTCATTTTTGACTCCATTTTAAAAATTATAAATAAAATGTATTATTTATTTTATATTTATAATTTTTTAACAAATTTAAAAATATTAAATCAATACATGTTTAAAATTTTATAAATAGAATAAAACTGTGTCAATATATGAAATAAATATTTTTAAATTATTTTTTTAAGAAAAACTTTTTATGTATTAAAGAATTTAAGAGTATTATATAAAGTAATTTTTGTTTAGTATATTTTTTTTTTTTAAAAATTATATTTTTTAAATTTAAAGATATAATATGCTTAATTCAAACTTATGAAAAGAAATATTTTAAATTAAATATTTTTATAAATTTTTATTATATTGTTTTAGTTAATTATTTTGAACTTTAAAATTATATTTTTTTAATTAATAATATATTTAAAATTAAAATATTTAAAAATGTGAAGAAAATATTTGAATATCATATTATAACATAAATAAAAAATTAAAATATTAGATAGTATGAAAAAAATATTTTTTAATTTTTATAAAAAATTTCAAAAATTTATTATAAAATATTTTTATATTATTAAATTTATAAAAATATTTTATTAAATTAATATAAATTTTATATACATTAAAATATAATATTATTATACAATAATTTTATTATTATATGAAACTATTAATTTAATTTGTTTATATAAAATTTAATATTTATAAAAATTTATATAATATTAAATTAAAAGTGAATTTTAAAATTTTATATTTTTAAGATTTTTTAATCTTAAAATAAAAATTTATATAAGTAAATATATAATATAAATATTATAAAATTATTTTTTTTTAAAAGAAATTTATGTTAAAAAATGTTAAAAATTTATTACAATTAATATTTAAAAATAAATATATATTTAAAAAAATAACTAACAAAAATTACTTTTGTTTAAAAAATATTTTTAAAAAAAATTTAGATAATATTAATTAATAATATTTGAAATAATATAAACAATTTTTATAAAATTAATTTTATAAAAATATTTATAATTTATAAAAAATTTTTTACAACAAATATTAATAATATAAAATTTATTAAAACAATAAAATTATATAATTTATTTGTTTTTTTCAATAAAAATAAAAATTTATTATAATAAAGAAATATACATACTTAAAAAAAATTAATAAATAAAATTTTATAAAAATATTTATATATTATGTTTTTTTAATTTATAAATAAAGTTTTTTTAGCTAAAAAAATCAAAATAAATTAAAATAGTTTATCAAATTTAATGTACATTTTAAACATTAAATGTTATAAATAATAAAATATAAGTTTTGAATGTTTTAATTATTGCAAAAATTCAAATATATTTTTTTAATAAATATAAAATTATTAAAAATTGCAAAAAAATTTAAATTTAAATAAATTTTTTATTAATAAAATTAATTATATTATAATAATATTAATTAATTTTTATTAAAAAAATTTAAAAAAAATCAAAAAATTTATTATTTAGGAAATAAATATGTACGATATTAACGATTTTATAATAAATAACATAGTATTATTAAATAATTCATCTAAAAATTATTTTAATGAAATTACACATATAAATAGAATTAATGATGTACATTACAAAAAAAATATCAAATATAAAATACATAAAACATTTCATATCAAGATAAATACAAATTTTTTAAATAAACATGAAACAGATTATAGTAGAAAACTTAAAGAAACAAGAAAGATAGAATCAGAAACAGAAAAAAATAAAATTATTTTAAACATTCTTACAAAAATTAAAAATGTATTTTTAAAAAATCAAGAAATTTTATTAAATAAAAATCCTTTTGATAATCATATATTTTTAAATGCAGAAAATTTAACAAGTCCGATAGAAAAACAAGAACAATTTATCGACCAATTACATGAATTACTTGATGAATATAAATTTTTTTATGATAATTTTTTAAATATAGAAAAATATATTAGTAATAAAATTCAATATAAAGTTAATACTATTAATAGAATAATTGATCAAATTGATTTATTAAATAAACAAATTCAACAAGCGAAAATTAATAATAAAATAACATATATAAATATTTTTAATATAAAAAGAGATAATTTAATTAATCAATTAAATAAAATTATAGCTGTTCATACAGATAGTCAAGATTCTGAACATAGTGTTAGAATTTTTGATAATATTTTATTAGTTTCAGATAAACTTAAATATCACATACAAAATAATTATAATAAAATCAATAGAGTAGAAGATCGATTATGTTTTGTAGACAAATCTTCAAACACGATTAATATACCTTTAAGTCAAATTATTGGAGGAGGAGAGATATCTGGTTTAGCAACAACTTATTTAGATAATTTAGTACCTGTAATAAATCAAATTAGACAAATTATTTTTGATTTATCTGAAAATTTAGATATAAAAAATTAAAAATTAATTATATAAAAAATTTATATATTTTAATATAATATTTATATTTTAAACATTTTTATTTAAAAAATATTTTTTTAAAATATCAAATAAATTAAATATTAATTATTAATATAATAAATCTAATATAAAAAAAATAAGAAATTAAAAATATTTAATAAATTTATTTATAAATTTATTAAAATATTAATTAAAAAATTTAAATTTTTGTCTTGATAATTCTAATAATCCAAATTTTGAAATTTTACTTATTTGAATTCGAGATGGTTCTTTTTGTACAATATTTTTTAAAGTATGTTCAACTTTTTGAATATTTTTAACATTTGACATATTAATAAAATCTATAACAACTAAACCACCTATATTACGTAATCTTAATTGACGTATAATCTCAAATATAGATTCAAAATTTATTTTAAAAGCAGTACTTTCTATATTTTTACTTTTATTATAACTAGAAGAATTGACATCTATTACAGTTAAAGCTTCTGTAAAATCAATTGTTAAAGATCCTCCAGATAATAAACTTATAGTTTTTTGAAATATAGAGTCGATTTGTAATTGTACTTTATAAAAATTAAAAATAGATTTAAATTTATTAAAATATTTAATATTACTAATAAATTTATTTTTTTTAAAATAAGTAAATAATTTTATACAATTATTAAATAAAATTTTATTATCAATAATAATTTCATTAATATTATGACTTAAATAATATCTAAAAATAGAAATTAAAATATTATTATTTTTAAAAATTAAAGTATTTTTATTTTTTTTTTTAAAAAAATTTTTTTGCTGAATATAATTTACTTTTTTTAATTGATAATCAAAATCAAATTTAAGATTTGTAAAAGATATTTGATAACTTGAAGTTCTTAAAATAATTCCTATATTGTCTGGAATTTTTAATATAAATAAGAAATTTTTTAAACGTATTCTTTCAATACCTGTAATTTTTTTAGAAATTTTTCTTACACTTGGTTTGTTTAAAATTAAAATTAGATATATTCCAAAAAATTTTATAAACGTAGTTAACAAAGCTCTTTTATTTTTATTAGATTCTTTTACAATTTGCACTAAAAAAACACTTTTTTCTAGAAAATTATTTAAAGTTTCATTATTTTTTACATTTATATTTTTTAAATGTAAAAAATTCTTATTTATTTTATTAAAAGGTAAAAAACCTATTTCATTATTTCCATAAATTACAAAAAAAGCTTCTAAACTAGAACTCAAATATTGAATTTTGGCTATATATATATTATTTATCTTTTTTTTATATATATTTTCTACATATAAATCATATAATCTATTTTTACAAATAACTGCAATTTTTATATCATTTTTATTTTTATTAATTAAAATTCTATTCATTTTATTCTCTTTAATATACAAAAAATATAAAAATTAATATTGTGTTATAAATTTCTAAAAAATAATTTTAAAATCTTTATTAAGGCATTTTATGGTTGGAATAATAACAAAACTATCTTTTTTTATAGTAAATAAAATTTTTGTTAAACAAAGAATTGATAATTTTTTAATAAAAAAATTTAAAAAAATACCTAAAAGTAAATTATATAAAATTATTAGAAAAGGATATATTCGAATAAATAAAAAAAGAGTTCAAGCAAAATATAAATTAAAAATAGGAGATTTAATACGTATTCCACCATTAAAAATCAACTATAATAAAAAAAAAAAAAAAATAAATATAAAAATGCAAAATATACTTTTAAAAAATATCTTATATGAAGATAATATTTTACTTATTATTAATAAACCTTCAGGAATTTCTGTACATGGTGGTAGTGGAATAAATTTTAATATTATAGACAGTTTAAGAATGATTAGACCATATGATAAATATCTAGAATTAATACATCGATTAGATAGATATACATCTGGAATTCTAATGCTTGCTAAAAAAAAATCTTCATTACGTTATTTTCATGAAAATTTTAGAAAAAATCTTATTCAAAAAAAATATCTAGCGTTAGTACATCGAAAATGTTTATTCCATAAAAAAATTGTTAATGCTCCATTATTAAAAAAAAATATTTTAAATAAAAAAAAAATGGTTACAGTAGATAAACTTGGTAAACCATCAAAAACTATTTTTAAAAAAAAAAAAAGTAATTTATTATATACTCTATTATCTATAATTCCATATACTGGAAGAACTCATCAAATACGTGTACATTTAGAATTTTTAAAGCATCCTATAATTTTTGATAGTCGTTATGGAAATCAAAATTTAGATAAAAATATAACAACAAAAAAATTAAATAAAGTATTACTATTACATGCTAGAAAAATAGTTTTTTTACATCCTATACTAAAAAAAAAAATTAGTATACATGCGCCTTTAGATAAAAATTTTAAAAACGCAATAAAACACTTATTTTAATATATAAAAAAATCGATATAATTATTTCATATTAATTAAATATTATAATAAAATAATATAAAAAATTATTTCTTGAATAATATTTAAAATTATTGTATATAATAATAACAAAACATTATAAAAATAGGAAAAAATAAATATGGCTGTACAAAAAAGTAAACCTACACGATCTAAAAGAGGTATGCGTCGTTCTCATGATTCATTAAAAAAAAAAATAAATTTACTATCTATAGATAAATTTTCTAATGAATATCATATCAGACATCATATAACTAAAAAAGGATATTATAAAGGAAAAAAAATATTTTAAATATATCTTTTTAATAAATTTAATTAATTTATATAATATTTATTATGATTCCATTTGCAATGATTTTTCCAGGACAAGAAAAACAAAATATTACGCTTTTAAAAAAAATATATAAACAAAATAAGATAATACAAGAAACTTTTGCAAAAGCTTCAGAACATTTAAAATATGATTTATATAAAACTATTATTAAAAAAAATTTAAATCATAAGTATCAAAAAAATAATTTTCTACAATTAGCAGTGTTAACTATTTCTTATTCTATATATAAACTATGGAAATTTCGTATTGGATTAAATCCAAAAATTATGACTGGACATAGTTTAGGACAATATTCTGCATTAGTATGTAGTAAAGTATTAAAATTTTCTGATGCAATTAAAATGATTATTTATAGAACTAAAATTATGCAGAAAAAAAAAGGTTCAATGTATGCAATTTTTGGTTCTAAAAAATCAATAATAAAAAAAATTTGTAAAAAATATTCTAAAAAAAGTCGTGTTTCTATAGCTTGTATTAATTCTAAAACACAAATCGTAATTACTGGAAGTGTAGAAAATTCTAAAAAAGCTTCTCAAGAATTTAAAAAAAATGGAGCTAAAAAAATTATTCAGTTAAAAAATAATACTATTTCTCATTGTCCTTCTATGAATAAATTAAAAAAGAAAATATTTTTTAAATTTAAAAAAATAGTTTTTAATTCACCAAAAAATTTAATTATAGATAGCACAGAAGTAAAATTTTTAAAAAATCCAATAAAAATTAAAAATTGTCTAATAAATCAATTATGTAAAACTGTTAAATGGAATGATACAATTAATTTTATCATAAATAATAAAATAAAACATTTTTTAGAAATTAGTTTAAACAATACATTAACTCAATTACATAAAAATAAAAAAAAATATATACCTCTTTATATTAAAAAAATTCTTAATTTAAAATTATAGTATTATTTATAAATTTAAAAATATGAAAAAAAAAAATGTTTTAATTACAGGTGCTAGAAAAGGTATAGGAAAATCTATTTTAAAAATATTTATAAAAAAAAATTTTAATATTATTGGCACTTCTAGAACAAATTCTGGGGCTAAGAAAATTCAAAAAATTTTAAAAAAAAATGGATTTGGAATGGTCCTAAAAATTAATAATTATTCTCAAATTAATTTTTTTTTAAAAAAAATCATAAAAAAAATAGGAAATATAGATATATTAATACATAATATTGGTATTACTCAAGATAATTTAATTACTAATATATCTAAAAAAAATTGGGATAACATTATACAAACAAATTTAACATCTATATTTTATATTAGTAAAAAAATTATTAAAAATATGATAAAAAAAAAATTTGGAAGAATTATTAGTATAGGATCAATATCTGGACTCATAGGAAACGTTGGACAAACTCATTATTCTGCTTCAAAATCTGCATTAATAGGTTTTACAAAGTCATTGTCTTTAGAAGTTGCTTCTAGAGGAATTACAGTAAATTTAGTATCTCCTGGATTTATTCAAACAGATATGTTAAATAAATTAACTTCATCGCAATTAAAGAAATGTTTGAACAAAATTCCTATGAAAAAATTTGGAAATACTCAAGATATAGCTTATTTAGTAAAATTTTTATCTTCAAAAAAAGCATCATATATTACTGGACAAATACTACATGTTAATGGAGGAATATGTTCGTTATAAATTTTTTTATAAAATAATTTTTTCAACAAGGGTCAATTTATATGAATTTAGAAAAAAAAATAAAAAAAATTATTCTAGACTGTTTATCTTTAAAAAAAAAAATTTCCAATAATTCATGTATTAAAAATGATTTACAAGCTGATTCCTTAGATATGATTGAATTAATTATGTCTATAGAAGAAAATTTTCATATAGATATTAAAGATAAAGAATCAGAAAAAATTACTACTGTAAGTTCATTAATTAATTTAGTACAAAAAAAAATAAAAAAATAAACTTTTATATCAACTATATCTGTTATTATTAAATATTTTATTAAATAATTTTTAATATAAATTAATATTTTAATTACAATAAAAATATAGATTAATATTACATTTTCTAAAATATAACATATTAATCATATTAAATAAAAAAATTTTATGAAAAAAAATAAATTTATTGTAATAGAAGGTTTAGAAGGATCTGGCAAAACAACTGCCTGCCAAATCATAAAAAAAATTCTTTTATCACATAATATAAAAAAAATAATTATTGTTAGACAGCCAGGAAGCACATTAATTTCTGAAAAAATTCGTTCAATTATTAAGAAAGATTATAAAACAGAAAAGTTAAATAAATTTTCTGAATTGTTTCTATTATATTCTGCACGTTTTCAACTGATGGAAAATATTATTAAACCATCTTTAAAAAAAGGAGTTTGGATTATTTCAGATCGTCATAATTTATCTTCTATAGCATATCAAGGAGGTGGAAGAAATATTGATCAATCTCTAATACAAATGTTAAATAATCTTATAAATAAAATTTCTAAGCCTGATTTGACGATCTTTCTTGATGTTTCAGTAGAAATCGGCCTAAAAAGAGCTCTATTACGTTCTAATTTTGACAGAATAGAAAAACAATCTAAAAAATTTTTTTTAAAAGTAAGAAAATATTATTTTAAATTTTTACTATCTGAAAAAAATAAAATTATAATTAACGCAAATAATAATATTAAAGTAATGAAAGAAAATATAAAAAATCAATTAAATACTTGGATAAACAAAAATTAATGAAAAAATATCCATGGCTTTATAAAATATATAAAAAAATTATTAGTCAATATTTAAACAAAAATAATCATCATACAATTCTTATACAATCTCAAATCAATCTTGGATCTTCTAAACTAATTTTAAATATATGTAAAAAAATTTTGTGTCAAAAATCAAATAATTTATTTAGTTGTAATATATGTCATAATTGTCAATTAATTAAAAAAAAAAATTACTTAGATTTATATATTATTAAAAAAGAAGAAAAAAAAAAATTTATTGGAATTAATACAATTTTAAATTGTATAGATAAAATAAATCATACCTCTCAATTAGGATCTATGAAAATAATTTGGATTCCTAAAATTCATTTATTAACTGAATCAGCTATTAATTCTTTATTAAAAGTTTTAGAAGAACCTCCTTTAAATACATTATTTTTTTTAGAAAATAAAAATAATTTTAAATTAAAAAAAACATTAAAAAGCAGATGTATAATTTATAATATATTTCCTCCTAAAAATAAAGATAGTGTTTTATGGTTAAAGAAAAACATTAAAAAAAAATATAAATTAGAAGAATTATTGATAGCATTAAATATATCAGAAAATTCTCCTATATTAGCAAAAAAAATTTTTATTAATAAAATTTGGGAAGAAAGAAAAAAGTTATTTAGAAAAATATATAAAGCAATAAAATATAAAAATTTATTTTTATTATATAAAAATTTAAAAATACATTTATTAAAAAAAATTTCCTGGATATGTTCGTTAATTTTAGATGCAATTAAATATTCTTATAATAAAAATATTAAATTAATAAATATTGATCAAAAAAAATTAATTTACACAATAAACAAAAAAAATTCAAAAAAAAATTTATTTATAATAATTCATATATGGATTAAATGTTTTTTTAACATAAAAAACATCCCTCAAGTAAATGAACATTTTATTTTATTAGAACCTTTAATTCAATGGGAAAAAATGCTTAATTTTTAAAAATAATTTAATTATATAAAAAGGAAAAAATATATGTTTTTAATAGATTCACATTGTCATTTAGATAAAATTAATTTAAATAAATTTAAAAATGGATTAGATGATGTGTTAAATAAAGCATATTCAAAAAATGTTAAAATAATTTTAGCAGTATCTACTTCTATAAATAATTTTAAAGATATTCAAAAAAAATTTAAAAATACGAAATACAATATTTATTATTCATGCGGTATACATCCGTTATCTATTTATAAAAAAAAAAATCTTTTAAATTAGTAAAAAATTTATCTCAAGATCAAAAAGTAATTGCTATAGGCGAAACAGGATTAGATTATTATTATCAAAAAGAAAACTTTAAAGAACAAATTAATTTATTTTATAAACATATTTATCTTAGCAAAAAACTGAATAAACCATTAATTATTCATTCTAGAAACGCAAATATAGATACAATAAAAATTCTTCGATCAGAAAAATCTGACCAATGTAAAGGTGTTTTACATTCATTTAATTATGACTTTCAAACAGCATCAAAATTATTAGATATGGGATTTTATATATCTATTTCAGGAATTTTTACATTTAAAAATTCTATAAAACTACGTTCTGTTATAAAAAAAATACCTTTAAATAGAATATTATTAGAAACAGATTCTCCATATTTAACACCATTCCCTCATCGAGGAAAAGAAAATCAACCTTCTTATATATATTATATAGCAAAATACCTCTCTAATTTAATTAAAATAGATTTAGAGGAATTAAGCTATATTACATCAAAAAATTTTTTTAAATTATTTAATTTAAAAGAAAAATAAATTTATTCTTTTTAGATTTGTTATTATTTTAAAATAAAGGTCTATATATGTTTCAAAATACATTCGCTAATCTTCAAAAAATTGGAAAATCTTTAATGCTTCCAGTTTCAGTATTACCTATTGCTGGTATTTTATTAGGAATTGGATCAGCTCATTTTTATATTATTCCTCATTTTATTTCAGAAATTATGGAAAATACTGGAGGAACAATTTTTAAAAACATGCCGTTAATTTTTTCTATTGGTGTTGCTTTAGGATTTACTAAAAATGATGGAGTAGCAGCTTTAGCTGCAGTAATTTCATACAATATTATGACTAAAACATCTTCTATCATGTTACCAGTTTTTTCTTCTTATTCATTATTTTCTTTGCAAGATAATATAAAAAATATAAATGACACAGGAATTTTAGGAGGTATTTGTTCTGGAGCCATTTCTGCGTTTATGTTTAATAAATTTTATAAAATACAATTACCAGAATATTTAGGATTTTTTTCTGGTAAAAGATTTATACCTATTATCTCCGGTCTATCCGCTATAATGTTAGGTCTTTGGTTATCTTTAATTTGGCCTCCAATAGGATTTGTTATACAAAAATTTTCAATGTGGTCTGCTTATCAAAATCCAATTATTGCTTTTGGAATATATGGATTTGTAGAAAGAGCATTAGTACCTTTTGGATTACATCATATTTGGAATGTTCCCTTTCAAATGCAAATTGGAGAGTATATTAATAATATAGGACAAGTATTTCATGGAGATATAGCTAGATATATGGCAGGTGATTCAAGTGCAGGAAAATTATCTGGAGGATTTATTTTTAAAATGTATGGATTACCTGGAGCAGCATTTGCTATTTGGCATTGTTCTAAAAATAAAAATAAAAAAAAAGTTAGTGGAATTATGATGTCTGCTGCTTTAACTGCATTTTTAACAGGAATTACTGAACCAATTGAATTTTCTTTTCTTTTTATTTCGCCTATTTTATATTTTATACATTCAATATTAGCTGGATTATCTTTTTCCATATGTATTTTTTTAAACATGCAAGCTGGAACTAGTTTTTCGCATGGATTAGTTGATTTTATTTTATTAAGTGGAAACAGTAATAGAATATGGTTATTTCCTATAGTTGGAATTATATATTTTTTTATATACTATATAATTTTTTATATTTTTATTACAAAATTTAATTTAAAAACTCTAGGACGAACAAATAATGTTTTTCATAAATCTTATATAGATATCGATGAAAAAATTTCTAAAATAATAAAATATTTAGGTGGAAAAGAAAATATAGTTAATATAGACGCTTGTATTACACGGTTAAGAATAACAGTTATAAATTCTTCTAAAATAAATGCAAATAAACTAAAATCTCTAGGAGCTGCAGGGGTATTTATTTCTGGTTTAGGTGTACAAATTGTATTTGGAACTAAATCTGATAGTATTAAAAATTTAATTGAAAAAAAAATAAAATAAAATTTTAAATTTACTTAAAATATTAAAATAATTTATATATTATATTTTTATAAATATTTCAAATTATTATAAATATTTTATATTTCTAATAAAGGTTAATATATTTTATATTATGAATAAAAAAATTTTTCAAAATATTATAAACAAAAAAACACACTCAAAAATTATTTTTCAAGACGAAAAAATTACTGCTTTTCATGATATATCTCCAAAAGCAAGAATACATATTTTAATTGTTCCTAATATATTTATTAAAAATCTTAATCATATAAATAAAAAAAATTTAAATGTATTAACTTATATGTTACATATGTCTATAAAAATAGCAAAAAAAGAAAAAATTCATAAATCTGGATATAGAATTATTATAAATTGTAATAAAAATGGTGGTCAAAAAATACCTTATTTACATCTCCATTTATTAGGAGGAGAAAAACTAAAAAATTTTTAAAAAAATAAATTAAAATTAATATGAAAAATATTTTATAGTAATAAGTTTGTAAGAAGAGTATTTCTTACAAACTATTACATAAAATAATTATTAATATTTTAAAAAAATTTGACTTCTATTATAAAAAATTAAATATAAATTTTTATTTAAATTTACAAGATATAATAAGATAAGTAAAATTTAATAAATATATTTTATATGAAATTAAAAAAAATCTTAAAAATTATTTTAACATGAAATATAAATATTATATTTAAAATTTATATAATAATATTTTTACTCACTTATCTTAAATATAATTTAAAAAATATAAGCAAGCCCTACTCCTACACAATTATCAAAATAATGTGAAAATTCTGCGTTATTATCAATACCAAGCGTTTTTAATAAATTTAATTTATAATGAATATTTGCAACAAAATTTTGATTAAAATTATATGTTACTATTAAATTAATATGGTTGTTTAAAGTAGATGATTTAGCATTTTCTGGAACTTGACCAAAATTATATTGTGTTCCAAAAGATTTTATATAACCAATAGAAGATTTAATTCCATTATTAAAATTATAACTTCCAGAAATTTCAATATTATCTATAATATCATATATGCGTCTATTTTTTATAAAGTTTGCAGCTGGATTTTTAGAATGTCCATAAAATCCGGAAACAGAAGCATTTTTAAACGAATAATTCCAACCTAAACCATAAGATTTAACCCAGTGGTTTTCTAGATTTACTTTATTTCTAGTATTATCATAAGGACTAAAGAAAGCTGATCCAATTAAAGTAAATCCAAAATCTGTATTATATCTTAGAGATGTCCCCCATGAATCATTATATTTATCACTTAAAAACATATTTTCATTTTTATAATATGTTTGATGTTGTAAAGTTAAATCTAATCCCTTAATATATCCTGATAAACCTTTATTATGATATGTTAATACACCATCTGCTCGACCGATTAAAAAGTTATCATCTTCATGTAACGTAATATTTTCATTGTTATCAAACGCAGGTTGAGTAAATTGTTTTGCATAATGCATTACACCATAATTTCTTCCATAATCTATAGTACCCCATTGACCTAAATCTAATCCTACATATGCTAAATCAATATTATTATTATTAGAATTTAAATAATTTTTTTCATTATATACACAAAATTTAGGTTTATATTCGAAAGAAAAATATCCTGATATAAATTTATTAATATCAGATTTACTAGATAAACCAAATGTAAAATTTGTATAGTTACCTAATGAATTTAAAAGAAAAGGATCATTACTATGAGAATAAAAATAAAGAGGATTTAATTCTCCATAAATATCTATTTTATTTCCATTTTTATTATATATTTCCATAGCATTTACAGCACTAGAAGATAAAAATAAAGGCATTAAAACAGCTAAAAAATTACGTTTCATCATAATAATTATATTACCTTATGTGTGTAATAATTTTTAAAAGTAAATATTTATTTTTTAATATAATAAATATTATTTAAAAAATATTTATTTATTTAAAATTTTTTTTTAATATTTTTTTTAAAAAAATATATTTAATTAAAACTTTAAAAAAATATTAAAAAAATATCTTAAAAAAATATATTAAAAATTTGCATTTTTTGGAGTTCTTGGAAAAGGAATAACATCTTTAATATTTTTGATTCCAGTAATATACATAATTAATCTTTCTAAACCTAATCCAAATCCAGAATGCGGAACTGTTCCATAAAATCTCAAATCTCTATACCATGAATAATCATTAAAATTTAAATTTAATTCTTTAATTCTTTTATCTAAATATAAAATTCTTTCCTCTCTTTGTGAACCTCCAATAATTTCTCCTACATTTGGAAACAAAATATCAAAAGCAGAAACTGTTTTTTTATCTTTATTAATTCTCATATAAAATGGTTTAAAATCTTTAGGATAATTTTTAATTATAATTGGTTTTTTAAAATATTTATCTACAAGAAATTTTTCATGATCTAAATTTAATTCAACATCTAAAAACATATAATTTCGATTAATAATTTTATTATCTTTTAAGATTTCAATAGCATCTTGATAATTTATTTGACAAATATTACTTTCTAAAAAAATTTTTAATTTATTTACAATATTATCATTTAAATTCTTTTCAAAAAATAGTAAATCATTTTTATTATTTTTTAAAATAAAATTAATAATATATTTTAACATTTTCTCAACAACTTCAATAATATTATCTAAATCAGCAAATGCTAATTCTACTTCTAACATCCAAAATTCAGATAAATGACGTGTAGTATTAGAATTTTCAGCTCTAAAAATTGGACCAAAAGTATATACTTTAGATAATGCACAAGCATAGGCTTCAATAGATAATTGCCCTGAAACAGTCAAAAAAACTTCTTTTCCAAAAAAATCTTTATAAGTTATTTTATTATTTTCTAGATTTTTTGCATATTTTACAGAAAACATATCTCCTGCTCCTTCTGTATTTAAAGAAGTGATAATTGGAGATGAAACCCAATGATAATTATTTATATACAGAAAATTATGTATAGAATAAAATATAGCACTTCTAATTCTAGAAATACAACCAATAATATTAGTTCTTGGTCTTAAATGTGCAAAATTTCTTAAATGTTCCATAGAATGCTTTTTAGAAGACATAGGATATGAATTAGGTTTATTTATCCAACCTATAACATTAATTTTATGCATGTAAACTTCAAATTTTTGATTAACATTTAATGAAGATACTAATTTTCCTTTTACAGATAAAGAACATCCAGATGTTACTTTTAAAATTTCATGATTTATATTATTTTTTAATAACTTTTTATTTACTATAATTTGTAAAGTATTTACACATGAGCCATCATAAATATCTATAAATAATAAATTAGATTTAGAATTTCTTTTATTTTTTATCCAACCTTTTACTTTTACGATAGAATCTATTAATATTTTATTTTCAAATATATCTTTGATAGACGAAATTTTCATTATACTTCCTTTAATAAATATCATTCTTAAAAAAATTGAATATTTATAATACATGTACATATTAAAAAAAATAAATATTTTAAATAAAATTTTTAATAATTATTATTATACTATAATATTTTCTTACATTTTATATAAAATGCAAATGATTTTTTTTATCATATATTTTTTATTTTAAAACATTAAATATTTTAAATCATCTACAATGAAATTCTTTATAACATTTTTTTGAACAAAAAGATTTATAAATTTTAGAACATAACTCACATTGTATAAAAAGTAAATTACAATTATTGTTAATACAATTTACATAATAATCAGATTTACGATGACATTGATTACAATTAGATAATATATGTTTTGTAATAGTTTCATATAATCTTAAATCAAAAACAAAATTTTTTCCTATAAAATTAATAGAATTTTTTTTTTTAATACAATCATTAATATATCCTATTATTCCTCCTCTAATTTGATAAACATTTTTATATCCATTACTTTGAATCCATAATGAAGTTTTTTCACATCGAATTCCACCAGTGCAATATAAAACTATTTTTTTTTTTTTATACTTGTTAATATAATTACATATTTTTTTTAATTGTATTCTAAAAATAGAAGTATTCATTAAAATTGCGTTCTTAAAATGACCAATTTTATGTTCATAATTATTTCGCATATCTATAAATACAGCTTCTTTATTATATAATAAATTATTTACTTCTTTAGAATTTAAATATTTATTAGAAAAATTTTTATTTAATAAAATAGAATTTAATCCATCAGATATTATTTTTTTTTTAACTTTAATACGTAAAGTGTTAAAAGAAATTCTGGAATTGTCTATTCCAATATTAATATGAATATTTTTTAAATCTTTATGTAAACTAGATATATTTTTTTTTATAACTTGAAAATATTTTTTTAAAACACTAGCTTGTATATTAATTCCTTCATTAGAGATATAAATTCTACCAAAAATTTTTCTTTTATAGCATAAATTTTTTATTTTTTTTTTAATAATTTCAGGATTTTCTA
Organism: Buchnera aphidicola (Chaitophorus populicola); assembly: GCF_964058995.1. Classification (GTDB taxonomy): domain Bacteria; phylum Pseudomonadota; class Gammaproteobacteria; order Enterobacterales; family Enterobacteriaceae; genus Buchnera_J; species Buchnera_J aphidicola_BO. The sequence goes on from NZ_OZ060382.1 coordinate 297,979, forward strand.
TAAAAAAATATTTATATAAAGAAATATTAATTCTTAAATAATTTTTAAAATTTTGATTTAAATACTTTTTATTATATATAAAATTACATATTCCAGACATTATTTATTTTTCCATTAAATTTGAAAAAAATGTATAAAAATATATTTAATATAGCATATATTATTATTTATTTAATTTTATATAGATAATAATAATTTTTTATAATTTTTTAAACTTTTTAAATTATTTTTTAAAATACTTAATTTATTTTTTTCTTTTTTAATAATTTCTTTAGGAGCATGCTTTAAAAAATTTGAATTAATTATTTTAGTGTTAAAAAATTGAATTTTAGACATACAATTTTTTATCTTTTTTAATACAATATTCAATTCTAAATCTTTATTAACAAATTCTTTAATTGAAATTAATAATTCACATTCACTAGTTTTTCTTATAACAAATTTTTTAATTTTATTTTTATCTGTTTTTTTAAATATTTTAATTTTATTTAAATACATGATTTTTTTTAAAAAACTTTTATAATTTTTAATTATTAATAAAAATTTTAAATTACTATTTTTAATAAAAATAGTAATTTTTTTACTATATTTTATTTTCATAGAATTTCTAATAGATCTTAATTCTTTAAAAAAATTTTGAATGATATACATATTTTCCATCGATTTATGATCAAGATAATTTAAATTAAATTTTGGAAATTTACAATCAATCAAACTTTTTTTATTAAAATTATTTTTTATTATAAAAATTTTTGTCCAAATATATTCTGTAATAAAAGGAATAATAGGATGTAATAATTTTAATATTTTTCTTAAAATATACATTAACATTTTTTGTGTATGAAGTTTTTCTTTTTTTGTACCTAATTTTATTATAATTTTAGAAATTTCTAAATACCAATCACAAAACTTAAACCAAACAAATTCATATATTAAATGAGAAACATGATCAAATCTATAATTTTTAATAGATTTTTTATAATTATAAATTAGAATTTGTAATTCTGATAAAATCCATTTATCTTGTAATGATAAAATTTCTAAAATATTTTTAGTTTTACTTTTATTATATACAATATTTTTATTTAATAAAACAAATCGACTTGCATGCCATAATTTATTACAAAAATTACGATAACCTTGTAAACGATTCATATCCCAAAAAATACTTCTAGAATAAGTAGACAAAGCAGCACAAGTAAATCTAAGTGAGTCTGCTCCAAAAGATTGAATTCCGTTTGGAAATAATTTATTTATTTTTTTTATAATAATTTTTTTCTTATATTCATTATTTTTTATATTTTTAATACGTTTTTCAATTAATTTTTCTAAACTAATTCCATCAATCAAATCTATTGGATCAATAATATTTCCCTGAGATTTAGACATTTTCTGGCCATTTTCATCTCGTATTAAACCTGTAATATATACGTTTTTAAATGGAATTTGTGACTTTCTATTTTTATCTTTAATAATATGTGTTGTTAACATAATCATTCGTGCAATCCAAAAAAATATAATATCAAATCCACTTACAATAACATTCGTAGGATGAAAAATTTTTAATAAATTTTTCTTTTTTGGCCAATCTAAAGATAAAAATGTCCATAAACTAGAAGAAAACCAAGTATCTAAAACATCTTTTTCTTGTTTTAAAATACAATTTTTGTTTAATTTATATTTTTTAATTACGTCTAATTTATTTAATCCTGTATAAATTTTTTTATTTTGATCATACCAAATAGGAATTCTATGACCCCACCATAATTGTCTAGATATACACCAATCTTGTATATTTTCCATCCAAGATAAATACATATTTTTATATTTTTTTGGAAAAAATTTAATTTTTTTATTTTTTACTATTGATATAGATTTTTTTGCAAACATTGAAGTTTTTAAAAACCATTGATTTGTTAACATAGGTTCTACAATAGAATTACTTCTTTCACCATATGGTACATTAGAATCTAATAATTCTACTTTATCTAAAAAATTATGTTCTTTTAAATATATAATAAT